>JABMQV010000684.1 GCA_013203065.1 Desulfobacteraceae bacterium
GATGGTACCGGGTGGATCATTCCAAGAATCGGTCTCCGGATAGAGCTTTTCCAGGGCCGCATAAGAATCCCAGACCGCCACTTTTCCATTTTCGACCTTGGCAAAGGCATAATTGATGTGAGTGATCTTGTCCGCCGGGATGTCGGCCACATGGTAGTCCCGGCCATATACCCCCCACTCGACAAAGTATGCCACAACCTTTGGATGTTCCAATGCAGAGGAAATGGCCGCCCCTTTCAAGCCAAGCGCTAAGACGCTACCAAGGAACACCCCCATACCTACAGCCCGGCATTTCCGCCAAAGGCACCTTCTTGATCTCTTGTTCATCGCAACTCCTCCTTATAAGATTTTCCGCCGGAATTCGAGCACAAATGGGCTCCTACTTATATTATACACCGGAAAGACAAACTTCGTCACATTTTGATTGCGGCCCAGGATAGTAATTTGACTATCGTTTATTATTGTAAAAATGTGACACTCTGTGATCTTTCGGTGTATACTATTATTGATAGTGGGGTGAATCGCGTTTTCCCGGGTTCATGAAATCCCAATGAATTCCCCTGTAAAGGTACGGATTGGAGGACTTTTTATGCTGAACCTATTCAAGAAGTATTCACATCCAGAACGGATTCGACGGCCACTTGGCGCCGTCATCCCCCTGACGGTTTTGGCCCTGGCAGTGGCGCTGGTCACCCAAGGGTGCGGTGGTGGAAGCGATACCCAATCGGGAACGACGGGCGCCCTATACACCTTTAGCGGGACGTCCGGTTCCCTCGACCCGATCGATCCCTCCAGCGAGGGGAAAAATCAGTTCAATCTGGTAATCTCTTCGGTAAGCCCTTCCGGCGTTCAATTTACAGATCGCCCGCCGCGTATAGCAACGGTTATCACCACTGCCGATTTTGTCCGGGATTGGGGCAAGAACGGGTTCGATACCACTCCCCCCACGGCTTCGCTTACAGTTCATCAGGCAGACGGCAAGGTGGATGTGGCTGTTTTTACTCTTGCCAGCCCCCAATACGACGCTTCAAAAGAAGAGTTGACCTTTGTTGCCATTGAACTCAATCAGGTGGAAAACTTCCCTGCAAGCTTTTTGATACCTGACCTTTTCATTGACGGTTTGAGGTCATCGGGGGAAGGCGCACAAACAGAAGCCTTTTCCCTCCCTTCCGGCTTCGGCTCAATAACCCTCCTTTCTACCAAATCTTCATCTTCTTACCCACGGGAGTTTACCCTGGAATTGCACGATGTGAATTCGTCGACGTTTGTGCTTTGGGGCGCCCCGCTCAATGGCTCGGGGGTCATGGGTACCGAGCAGTTTCTGAGCAACTGGAGCGTATATGGATTTGACACAGATCCGCCAAACGCATCGCTGACGGTTCGGATGGGGGACGAGACAGCCGTGGCCGTCTTTATCCTAAGGGAACCATCTTACGATTCGTCCACCGGTCGAGTGCAGTTTAATGCGGTGGAGGTGGAGGGAGCTGACAGCATCCCGGACACCTTCGATTTTCCAGATCTTTTCATAGACAGCGTTGGGCCTGATGTCAGCGATGTGACGCTCGCAAATGCGGCCGGCTACTGGCAGCTCAAGGTGAATGGGAAGGAGTTTTACGTCAAGGGCATCGCAGGAGACTATTTTGGGGTGGATAAGGATGAAGCCAACCAGGCCTACCTCAGCAAGTTCTTTTTTTCCTCGGGGGCCAACACCATCCGCGTTTACGGCCTTTCACCAAGCGCAAACGGCTCAAACTACAGCTCCATGCAACAGGTGGCAGATGGTGCGCTCAACCTGGTGCAGGGTCGGTCATCGGCCACCGGGGAGCCCATGATGGTGGTCATGGGGCTGTCGGTCAAATTCTCACCGAGCCAGGACATAGCTTATAGTGAAAACAAGAAGCTCATAGACTATATCCTGGACAAGCCCCAGGCAACCCACATCCTGGCATGGGCCATAGGAAATGAAGTATTCAAAACGGATAATATTAATACGGTCAACCGCCTCGTAGAATATCTGAAGAGTTCCGCTGTCACATCCAAGCTCAGCCGTCCGGTTATGACGGTGAGCAACTATCTCAACACAAACCCATTGAGCAATCCGGATTCGACAAAGAACTTTCCAAAAATTGATCTTTGGGGGGTAAATGACTACTACGGGTGCTACGCCAGCGGCAAATGCCTCACGGGTTTTCTTGA
>JABMQV010000685.1 GCA_013203065.1 Desulfobacteraceae bacterium
AAGGATTGGGAACACCCGGCGTCCAAGAAATAGGACTTGTAAGGAGGTGCCATGTTAAGGCTTGTTGAATCAAAAATTCTACGACGTCCTATCCGTGAAGATGACTGGGGGGATCTTGGTCTACCCACCCAGGAAATGATCGTAAAGGCCATTGATGAAGGTCGTTATGAGGAGGCCAAGGCCTTGGCCCGATATTCAATCCCAGAAGCCAAGGCCCTTCATGACCTCTTCTGCGACTGGATCTGGGATATGCTCACAAAGACTGCTGAAAGAGACGGAGAGGAGGCCGCTTACCAGTTGTGCCGTGCCACCCAGGAGACCTGGATGATGAGGCGAACCTGGAAGGGACTCATGAAGATGTCGGTTGAAGACAGGGTTCGCATTAACGCAGAGGTCATGCGGTCGCATCGCTGTGGCCCCAAACAGGACGGAGAAATCGAAATCATTGAGGACAAGGACCGCATCAGCATCAAGATGGACCCCTGCGGGAGTGGCGGGAGGATGCGGAGGGGAGATCCCGTGGATGGGACCCCTTCGAGACTTGGCCCGCCCTATAATTTTGGCGTCACGCAACAGGCCTATCCCTGGAGCTGGGGACGAAAAGGTGTCCCCTATTATTGCATCCACTGCGCCATTAATGAAATCCTTCCCATTGAATGGGGAGGATACCCCCTTTGGGTAACAGGTTACTCCGACGATGCCTCAAGACCCTGTTACTGGCACTTCTACAAAAACCCTGAACGCATACCCGCTGAATACTTTGACCGTCTGGGGTTTAAGAGACCCAAATTTGATTGATGGTTCGCCTGAAACCGCCTGTTTCCATAACCCCACCCTGTGCGGCCTCTTGAGGTTACAGAGGGATTTGTCCGGTTGAGAAAATTGGGCATTCACGCCCATATTCATTCTAGCTGCAATTTGATAAATTGAAATGTAGTATTTACCTCCCTGGACTGTTTGTCTCCCGTTGGCGCAAAGCTATAAGAATAACGGGGTAGCTTTTTCCCGCACGCAACCAATTCGGTGGGCATGGCACAGAAAGGAGGCTGAATATCATTTTTGATAATACTCAGCCATAATCTCATATCAAAAAAGGAGGAGAAGAAAATGAAAATTAAAGCAGCACTGGTAATGGTCGTATGCCTCAGTTTGGCAATCACGGGCCTTGCATTTGCCAAGGATGCCAAACTTGCAAAGAACGTGACGCCAAAACAGGCCTACGAAATGATGCAAAAGGACCCGTCCATTTATGTTATCGATGTTAGGACTCCCTGGGAATTTCAGTTCGTAGGGCACATTAAGGGAGCGTATAATATTCCCTTTAACTTTGTGAGCACTACGTATACTCCAAAAGGGCAAACCTATATCTTTGCTGGCAAGGCAAAGGTCGCCAGTAAAGGGCGCTATCAATGGGTTAAGAACCCTGACTTCTTTTATTACGTGGGAAAACTCGTCAATGACGACCCCAATGCCAAAATCGTGGTATACTGCCGGAGTTCTCAGAGGAGCCCAAAGGCCGCTGACAAGCTTGTGAAGAAGGGATATAAGAATGTTTATAATATCGTGGAGGGATTTGAAGGCGGCTTTGGCAAGAACCCCTATCGTCGTATGACAGAAGGCTGGCAAAACGCCGGGCTACCTTATCAGTACCCTGATAAGGTCAAAACCCTGGATCCAAAGTACACCTATCAGGGTCTCATGGTAACCAAATAGCATTATTCTCACGGGAGGAGGCAAGGCCCCTTGCCTCCTCTCCAATTCAAGTCACCACCCTTCTGCCAAAAGGCCCTTTTCCGTGCCCCATCCCGCTGCCTGTCGGACCTGTTTTCGATCCCCCGGGCAACCGTCATTTCCGGCGCTGATAAACCCCTGGGAATTCCCGCTTCATTATTTAAGAGGGACTCCCGAGCTTGCGCCGCTTCATGAAAAAAACATAATAACAGACAATAAATCCCAATAAGAGGAATATCCCGTCTCTAACCACATACCATATCATGGTGGCATCTGAAGGCACCTCGATCGAGGTGCTGAAACAGCCGCAATAGACATCCAGCCCGCGAATCAGATTGAAGAGTAATGATCCCCAAAAAACCACCAAAAGGATCGTGCTCAAAAGGGCGGCACCGGGAAGCCATAAACCGATGACCAAAAAAAGACCCAATAACAGCTCCACCCAGGGAAGGATGATTGCGGTCAAATTGATAAAGGCATCAGGCAGGATCTGGTAATTGTGGATGATCTCCGCAAATGCCCCGGGGTTAAGGATCTTGTCCAGGCTTGCAATGACAAAGATGCCACCCAAGAAAATACGGGCGCAAACAAAGGGGAGGGTTTTTAGATTCCACATCTGCTTCTTTTTTTCAGATGGTTTGAGTGTTGAGTTCTTAGGCATTTTTTGCTTCAGGTTCAAAGGCGTCTCGGATCTATGTGATTTCTTGTTCGGTCTCTTTCAGAATTGCTCTGTTATCACAAAAGAGAACTTAGTTCGCTCCGCTCACAATTGGAATAATGGAATCGTGGAATGTTGATTTTTCCAATAGCCCATTCCGTCAATTCCCCAAAACCCATCATTCCAGTGTTCCAATGTTCCATCATTCCATGTGCACGGCATATCATTATAATGCCATTAAAAGCTATTTTATTTCAAATAGTTGTACAAAATACGACGCGTTCAATTAGCCTGGAGGGCCTCGGGCTGGGAGCCTTTGGCAACCGGGAATTGGCTTTCCTGCCATACACTCCATCCGTTTATCAAGACCCGAACATTTTCATATCCCCTGAAGAGTAGCTCAATGGCCAGGTCTTTGCTCAGGGCACAGGCCTCTCCGTCGCAGTAAGCTATGATCAGACGATCTTTGGAAATATCCGCCATCACAGAATCAAAGTAATCTTCCACCGCCTGCCAGGGGAGATTGCGGGCGCCCCGGATGTGCCCCCCCTCGTAGAGTTCAGAAGATCGTGCGTCGAGGAAAACCCCTTTCTTGGATAAAAAGGCCTCCCTGGCCTCCTCAAGGGAAATGGCGGCGTTTTCTCCCGACTCAAGGGTCAACCGGGCCTCTGGCGACCAATCGGCCATCAGGGGCAGCCTTTCGGACTGGATGTGATTGACAAGAAGTCCCAGTATGGCAGCCAGCAGGATGATTCCCCCTGCCTGGCAAACTCCTCTCACTGCGATCTCTCTCTTCTTTTCCGTCTCCGCCACTAAACCCTCAACTTTTCCGACTTCAAGGCATAGGCAACGCCAATGCCCACGATAAATCCCACGGCAAGATTTGATGCCAGGGTGATTCCCAACATTACCAAGACCACAAATAGGTCTTTCCGTTCCCTTATGTCAATGACCGAAAGTGCAAGCTGACTCCCGGCAAAAAGGAGCAACACACCCAACACGGCCATGGGGAGCAGATTCACCACGGCAAGGACATGGTCCCCCAGCAAAACGGCAAGCCCAGCAAAAACCAAGCCTATCATGATATTGGACCCTGCGGTTCGCGCCCCGAACCGGTAATGGGCCGCCAACCCCCCAGCCCCATGGCACAAGGGCATACCACCCAAAAAAAAGCTCAGGAAGTTGGCCAATGCCATGCTGAGACATGCGCTACGATAAGTGACCTTTCTGGCATTATCACCAAAATACTCCCTGGAAAGATCAGCATAAGCGATTACGGCATTACCAATTGTCATGGGTACCTGGGGAAGCACCAGGGCGAACAGTGCAAAAGTGAAATCGGCTGTCCTGGGGAATCCCAAGGGCAAGATGCCGGGCAGGTTGAGACCCAGTTTCAGTTTATCCAGGCCTTGGTGTGTGCCAAGGATCAATCCCAGGCCGATTCCGCCGAAAACCAGCAGCAGACCGGCAGGAAGCCGCTTGTTCTCAAGCAGAAGGAGGGTCAAAATACCGCCCGCAACCCCGATGATTATCCCGACGGGGATGGGCCCCATACCCTGAACGGTAAGGTAGGGTTCAGCAGCCTTCTGGAGGGACTGAAATCTTGAAGTCCCCAGCATCAACTTGACCCCTTCTGCCATCAACAGCGTTCCTGTGGAAAGCTGAACCCCCCTAACAACCGACTTGGGTGTATATTTGCCCATGACAGTCACCGCACCGGTGGCTCCAATTGCCAGGAGCACCACTGCCATGAGCAAACCCGATGCCAGGATTTGAGAAGCGCTCATGGCCGTTGCGATGGCGTAGGCCCCGATGACCTTCATGGGTTGGATCGGAACGGTGACACCACAATAGATCCCCGAAAGTATGTAATAGAGGCCAACGGAAAAAAAGAGCCCGATGGGACTCAGCCCGTTGATCATAACCATCCCGATACCTAAGGGGAGGAGGGTTCCCAGGTCACCCAGAGAGCCCGCCAATTCCAACCGGTTGAACCTGTAGCCAAGCGCCATTATACCCCCATTCCTTCAGGAACCTGTGAAGTATCTCGGTTTTCAGGAAATCCTGAATTGCTGACGCAGGGTGGACAACATAGATGTAGTTTGTTTTGTCAACTTCTTTTCTGATTCGTAAAGGAGTTTGTCAAGTATTTTAGGGTCAGTTACTTTCTGGTCAGGCCGTTTTTTCGATTTCCCTTACGTTCTGAAAACCCTTCTATCCACCCATACACGGAAGGAACCACAAACAACGTCAGCAAGGTTGAAGTTGTAAGGCCAAAAACCACCACCACGGCCAGGGGTCTTTGCACCTCTGATCCGATCCCGCGGGAGAGGAGGAGGGGAAGGAGACCCAGAATAGTGGTGGCGGCGGTCATCAGAACCGGGCGCAGTCGTAGTACGCTTCCCTCGATGATAGACGCGCCAAGGGGGGTTCCGTTCTCACGGAGCCGGTTAATATAGCTGACAAGGACCACGCCATTCTGGACAGCGATGCCAAAAAGGGCGATGAACCCCACGGAGGCTGGAACAGAGATGTATTCTCCCGTCAGGAGCAGTCCCAGGATGCCCCCCACGAGGGCGAGGGGCACATTAATGATAATGATGAGGGCCTGCCTCACCTTGCCAAAGGCCATCCATAACATCACGAAAACCATTCCGATAACCACAGGCACAATGATGGAAAGGCGCGTCATGGCCCGCTGTTGGTTTTCAAACTGTCCTCCATATTCTATCCAGTACCCGGAAGGCAGGACCACTTTATCATGGATACGTTCCTGAATTTCCGAGATGACACTTCCAAGATCCCTCCCGCGAACATTCCCCTTGACGATCCACCGGCGCTGATTTTTCTCTCTGTTGATCTGAAGGGGTCCCGTGGCCAGTTTGACCTCTGCCACCTGAGAGAGGGGGATGAGGGACCCGGTATTGGTGCGAACCAGTATGTTTTCGATGGCTTCGGGAGACAGTCGATAGGGCTCCTGATAGCGCATATGTATCCCGAACCGCCGGGTATTCAGGTACAGGGTGTCCACCACTTCGCCGCCGATGGCAAGCTCTACCAACTCCAGGATTCGATCAACCGTGACGCCAAACCGGGAGCACGCACCGCGATCCGCAATAATCTGGACCTGGGGTTGTCCCGAACTCTGTTCCACGGATAGATCCACCAGACCCGGTATCCCCTTGAGGACGGCTCCGATTTTCTCTGCTGTTTTTTTGAGAGTATCCAGGTCTTCGCCGAAGAGCTTTATGGCCACCTGTGCCCGTATTCCCGAAAGGAGTTCATCGAAGGCGTTCTGGACGGGCTGGGTGAAATTCAATTGAACCCCCGGATAGGAGGACAACCGCTCACTCAGGGTTTTCACCAATTCCCCTTTATCCCTGAAGCCGGTCCATTCCTTGAGCGGCCTGAGCGCCAGGTGGATTTCCGCATAGTTTACCGGATGCGGGTGGCTTCCGGCCTCAGGTCTGCCGATGCGGGAAACCGTTTCCTTTACCTCACCGTACCCCATGATTTCCCTTTCCAGCTTCATAACGGTCTCAGTGGCCTTTTCGAGCGATACCGAAGGGGCCATGGTTACTCCCACGAGGAGGGAGCCCTCCTCCAGCGTGGGAATAAACTCTGTCCCGATAAAGGGAAATACAGAAAAGCTCAGGATAAGGGCGCTCAAAGCAATCACAATTACTGCCCCCTTTCTCTTTACGGCCCAGGTGACCACGGGTCGGTAAATCGTCTTGAGCTTTCGCATGAGCATGATCTCTTTCCCCTCCTCCTGCTTGAGAAAAAAAGAAGAGAGGACCGGTGCGACGATCAGGGCCGAGAGGAGCGATCCGAAAAGGGCAAAACAAATGGTGAAGGCCAGGGGGGAGAACATTTTTCCTTCAACACCTTCCAGATAAAACAGGGGAAGAAAGACACTGATGATGATGAAGATGGAAAATACGATCGGCCGGCTCACCTCTTTAGCTGCCTCCAGGATCACACCTTCTTTTCGGCTTTTTGGGGTCTGGATCGTGCTGAGGTGGCGAAAAATGTTTTCGACCATCACGATGGCGCCATCGGCCAGCATTCCGATACCGATGGCGATACCACCAAGGGACATGAGATTGGCGGAAATGTCGAAGACCTTCATGCCGACAATGGCGATGAAGGCGCAAAAGGGTAATGACAGGGCCACAATGAAGGCGCACCTCAGGTTCCCGAGGAAGATCACAAGGGTCAGGGCCACCAGCAAAGCCCCCAGGGCCAGGGCCTTTTTCACGGTCCAGGTGGCCTGCTCCACCAGTTCAGCCTGCTCATAGTAGGGGACGAGGGTGACACCTTCGGGCAGGGAGGCTTGCACGTCTCTCACTTTTTCATAAAGGCGCTTTATCACCTCTGAGCTGTTTTCCCCCAGGAGTTTGAGCACGATCCCGGATACGACCTCTTCCTCCCCGTTTCGGGTGACGACCCCTCGGCGGATCTCGTTTCCAAAACCCACCTCAGCCACATCCCCAATCCTGATGGGAACGCCCTCGGCCACCTTCACGGGAATGTTTTGAATATCTTCCAGGCCTTCCAGCAGCCCGATCCCCCGAACCAGGAGCTCTTCGGATCCAAGCACCAGAAACTGCCCCCCGGCGTTTCTATTATTGCGCCTCACTGCCGCTCTGAGGCCTTCAAGTGTGAGGTCGTACTTTTGCAGGGCGTAGGGGTTGACACGGATCTGGTACTGCAATACATGGCCCCCCACGGAGAGGATATCCGTAACACCCGGTACCGTCTGCAATTGAAACTTGACGACCCAATCATTGAGTTCTCTCAGGTAGGTGTTGGGATCTTTCCCCCCTGTATCCACGTCGCCCTCAAGGATGAGGTAATAGATAAAGATCTGCCCCAGACCGGAAGAAATGGGGCCCAGGGTGGGAGGCTCATGCAATGGGGGAAGTTTGGGAAGGGTGCTGGTGAGCCTTTCTGATACGAGCTGTCGGGCAAAATAGATATCCACCGTATCCTTGAAGTAGACGTATATCACCGCCATCCCAAAGGCAGAGGTTGATTTGATCTGAGTGACGCCCGGCAACCCGTTCATGGCCGTTTCAATGGGGTAGGTTATCAACCGCTCTACTTCCTCTGGTGCCATTCCGTGTGCTTCGGCAAAGACCGGCACCATCACCGGAGAGATATCCGGAAAGGCATCAACGGGCATTCTGGCGTAAAGGTACCCGCCCAGCCCGGCCAGAATCACCATGGCAAGGACGACCATTCCCCGGGCCTGAACCGAAAACTCCAGGAGTTTAGTGATCATTCATTTCTCCTCACGTCTAATGCCCGTGCCCGGCATGGGAGTCCAGGTCCTGGGTCATCAGGACCGCCTTGAGTTCAAACCCGCCCTTTGCCACATAGCGCTCCCCCGGGGAAAGCCCGGAGAGAATTTCGGTGTGAGAGCCATCACTTCGACCCATCGAGACGTCTCTCGGTTCGAAGCCCTTCCCAGTTTCCACAAAAACCACCACCTCATGATTCAGCCGCTGAAGGGCCTCATTGGGAACCACGAGAGAGCGTTCAATCTCTCTCACAGAAATCCTGGCCCTCACAAAAAGTCCCGGCCGCCATCGCTTGTCAGCATTGGGCAGCACCAGCCGTGCCTGGGCTGTTCGTGTTTCCCTATGGGCCATGGGGGACACATAGATGATTGTCCCCTCAGCATCCGGGCAACCGAATCCAAGGGATACCAAGGCTGTTTGACCCTTCTTTATGTAGGCAAGGTCCTTTTGGCGAACACTCAGATCGACCCATACGGAGGTGAGGTCTGCCAGGGTGAATATCCTGGTATCGCTGGTCACCTTTTCGCCGAGGGTAATGTGTTTCTGAACCACGGTTCCATCCAGCGGCGCCGTCACCTCATAGCGGGTCAGGTCTTCATCCGGATGGCTGGGAAGTTCTTTCATCACATCTTTTGAAATGCCCAGGTATCGCAGTTTCTGCTCTGCGGCGCGGCGCTCTATGGTGGCCTCTGAAAGGGCGCTTTTCGCATCCAGGTATTCCTGTTTTGCGGTGATCCCCTTTTCCCAAAGCTGTTCCTCGCGGGTGAAGGTTGCCTGGGCCAATGCCACTCTTTCCAGGGCAGCGAAATAGGCGGCCTTGGCATCCGCCAATTCGCGGCTGTGAACAACCGCCATCACCTCTCCTGCACGCACGGTGTCCCCCAACCTCTTCCTAACTTCCTGAACCACTCCCGGAAGAAGCGGTACGATATGGGCCAAACGGTCCTCATTCATGGTAATCTCTCCCGGGAGTTCAATGGCCATACGCAACACCCCCGGACCAGCCGTTTTTACCTCGAGCGTGAGCTTTTCACGCTGGGCATCATTGAGCCTCACCACCTCCTCATGATCTTCAGGGTGAGGTTCCTTTGGAGCTTCGGGGTCACGCTCAAGACCCGGGATTCTTCCGGCATACGTGTCGCGCTCATGGCCTTCGAGGTGGCCTGCCCTTTCGATGTTTTCTCCTGAAAGGGATTCCACGTGATGCACAACTTTCATCCCCAGCACAAAACCGGATATCAAAATGACCAGACCCCCCAGCGCGCAGAGGGCCGTTTTCCTACCTTTTTTCACCGTCTCTGTTCCTTTCCTGGGTTTCCTCTTCTTCATAGCGATGCTGACCGATCAGGCGACCCACCTCTACAGATGCCTCGTGGTATGTTGCCAGGGCATCAATGTACTTGGCCTGGGAATCGAATAGAGTCCTTTGAGAATCCAACACATCAAGGTATGCAAATTTTCCTTGTCGATACCCCTGGCTCAGACCGTCGAAAACCCTTTTGGCAGCCGGCAGGATGTCGTTTTTCAAGGTGACCGCTTCCAGATAGGAGGCAGAAAGGACCTGATAGACGTAGCTTAGTTCTGTCTTGATCCGCACATCTGCCATTTTTTTCTCCTCCACCACCTTGTGGATATTGTGAAGGGCTTCCTCAATCCCCCCCTGATTTCGATCAAAGATGGGGAGCGGGATGGTCAAGGCGAACACAAAGGCATTGTCGTTTGTTTCTTCAAAACGCTGTAGACCTGCCCGGACCGTTACATTGGGAATTCTCTTGGATTTTTCAAAATCCAATTTTGCCTGACTCAGGAGCGTGGCCGTCTCCCATTTTGCAAGGTCTGGATTATGAAATGTCTTTTCAAGAAGGGAATCGAGATTGGGTATCCCAGAGACGGCTTCAATCTCCCCCATAACTTCCCTGAACTCAGGAGAAGTGCTCCCCCACGTAGAAGCCAGACGTTTCCTGGCGGCTTTCAACAGACGCCGGGCCCGCTCTAATTCAATTCGGGTCATCGCGACGCTCACCTGGGCCTTGGTTTTTTCCAAAGGGGACACCTTTCCTGCCTCTACCCGATCTGACACCACCTGTAGCACCCGTTTTGCCAATTGGTTGAATTTTTCCGACAGGGCCACGCGATTTTGAGCCCCGAGCACCCGTATAAATGCCTTTGTGGTCTCTGCGAACACATCGAGACGCTTGGCCTTGTATTCCCAGCCCTCTATGTCTGTCTCCAGGGCGGCAACGTTGGTCCGCTTTCTCCTTTTGCCGCCCAACTCCAACAACTGACTGAGGGTGAAGTACATGACGGCGGAACCCACGCCGTTGCGTTCATCCGACCAGCCCAGTTCTTCTGCCTCAAATTCAAACTCTGGATTTGGTAAAAGACCTGCCTGGATGACCCTTGCCTCTGCCGCACGCACCTCCCATGAATAGGCAGAGAGCTCCGGATTCTTCATAAGGGACAGGGCCAGGGCCTTTCCAAGGGAGATGGAGCCGACGGGTTCCTCAGCAGCGGGCCTTTTCGAATGGGATTCAGAATTTTCAAACGATGACTGAGAAGGCGATATCCCCTCTCCCCTCCTTTGAGTGTCACGGGGTGCTGCAACGACACCGTTGGGGACTAGACCAGAGCAAAAGAAAATCAAGATAAGAACGATATACTTCAAGGGATTTTTGAACACATTCTCCTCCACACTCAATTTTTTGAGATGGCGGGGTCTGATTTCAAAACACTTTCAAGGACAGAAAATCAGACAAAGGTTCTTTCTGCCCATAACCGTTGAGGATCAGGAAACCGGTAGGTATAGGTTCAGAATCAGTCCCCAGACACACATCACTGAAAGGGAAGGAGAGGGATCAAATCAGGAGGACGATCGTTCGGAGAGACGTTTGATTAAGGCTGCGGTTAAACGTAGATAGGGGATAAGGAACTCTCGGGAAAGGCGCAGAATACCAGGCAGCATCAAGACGCGTGTCCTGTTGCAGAGGAGAATT
>JABMQV010000080.1 GCA_013203065.1 Desulfobacteraceae bacterium
CCTGAACTCGGGCTTGCCGGCGCCAAGAACCTTGATACCATCATCTCTGGAACCTATATCACCCTTCGTCCTGGGAAGGGAGCGCCGAAACGGACCTTCAAGGCCCTTAACGAGCCGCCATCAACCCTGATCCCCCAAAAAGGTCTGGAAATTGTCCTGGTCGCTGAACGCCTTGGTTCGCTAAAGGCCAACGACCCGGTATACTTCCGCCAGATAAAGGTGGGAAGGGTCACCGGATCTCGACTCTCCAGGGATGCCACTTCCGCAATCATAAGTGTGGATATCCAAAATCGTTACGCCCCCCTGGTCCGCACCAGTTCAAAGTTTTGGAATGTATCAGGGATCAAGATAGACATCGGCCTGTTCAAGGGGGCAAAGGTTCGCACCGAGTCCATGCAATCCTTGTTGGACGGCGGCATCGCCTTTGCCACACCGGGAAAGTCGAGCGAGGAGAAAGAGGCGGGTAAATTCAAACGGGGAGTCGTTCTTGACGAATCGGGATCAAAGGAGAAGGCAAAAGATGTGTCACCCCCCCAGACACTTCCCTCTGGAAAGCCCGTTAAAAACAGCGCGAGATTTGTGCTCCATAGCGAAGCCAAGGATGAGTGGCTTAAATGGCGTCCAAAAATTATGCTTGGGAAATGATCGCCCGAGCCATATCCCGGTTTCATATTCTCACTTTTCATAAAACCATCACTACTGCAGGAGGAACAAATGACACTTTCAAGAGAAGAACTTACGGATGCTTTGAAGAAATGGAATGTCGCCTGGGACAACCATGATCTCGACGGAGTGATGCAGCTCTTTCATGATGAGATCCTGTTTGAGAACTGGACCGGCGGAAAGGTGAAAGGCAAGGAAGCCCTCGAGAAGGCTTGGGCACCATGGTTTGTAAATCACGGGGATTTTCGATTTACAGAGGAAGAAACCTTTATCGATGAAAAAAAACAAAAAGTTCTTTACCGCTGGACGCTCCAATGGCCTTCAATGGAAAAGGGCTATGAAGGAAAACCTGAAAGACGACGGGGAGTAGATGTCATCCATTTTAGAGATGGAAAGATTATTGAAAAACTTACCTACTCGAAGACAACCATTGAAATGGACGGGGAAAGGCTTGGCCTGAACGTATCAAGTAAATGATTACTTGAGATGCCCCACATCCCGAGGGGTTTTGGAAAGGCCCCTCTATAGGCCCCGGAGCATTAACAACATACGAGGGATGATCGCATGGATGCACATTATCGAGTGGTGATTTTTGGGTCTGCACGGACAAGAAAAGGAGACGCAGCATACGATGATGTGTACCGTATTGCCAAAGGATTGGCTGAATCCGGGTTTGATATCGTAACAGGAGGGGGTCCGGGTATCATGCAGGCAGCCAATGCCGGTCATAAGAGCGTGCAGTCAGATACCCATTCAATCGGGTTGAATATAAAACTTCCTTTTGAACAGGAAGCAAACAAGTATCTAGACATAAAAAAGGAATTTGATAGATTCAGCAGCAGATTAGATACGTTTATGTCCCTATCGGATGCGGTTATCGTTGCTCCTGGCGGTATCGGTACGCTTCTTGAGTTGTTTTATTCCTGGCAGCTTGTGCAGGTGGAGCACATTTGTGAAACTCCAATTATCCTGTATGGAAACATTTGGGCTACTCTGACAAACTGGCTGCGGACCGAAGTGCTGGCAAAGGGGTTTTCGTCCTCCCTTTTTCATTTGGCTTCCTCTAAGAGCACCAGCATTTCCTTGATATCGGTTGTGGGCACTTTGCAGGCGTTATCAAGACATACGTATGCTGTTGCCTGTCCCTTCACAGTGACATAATTTTTTACAAATTCAGCAGTCTTATCAATATCCGGAGATTTCTCGTCAGAGGGGCGATAGATGGCCACATGGTTCGGGATAAACCGAGTATTGAGCGCACCCAACATCTCAACGGTACCTTCGGCGCCGGATGGTCCCACGATGACGACCTCATAGGATGGACCGATGGCGAAATCCGTCGAGACCAGGAAATGGGTATAGCCTGATGGCAGTTGCCCGACCTGATCAGAAAAGGCCCGACCGATCTCAGCAGCCTTTACATCCAGCGCGTGTTCACCGGTAAGGCGCGCCAGCTTAAGGAGATTAAGCATTGCTACCGCATTCCCTGAAGGGATTGCTCCGTCGTAAAGCTCCTTCTTCCGGACAATCAGGGTTTCTCCATCATCAGGGGTAAAGAAAAGGCCCCCTGATCTTTCATCCCAGTAATGTTTCATCATATCCTTATTGAGTTGGAGGGCAGTTTTCAGATAAGGGGTCTCGAAAGTCGCCTCGTAAAGTTCAATCAGGCCCCAGATCAAGAAGGCATAGTCATCAAGATTGGCAACTATTTTGGTTTCTCCATCCCGATACCGGTGAAAAAGACGCCCATCAGGTCTTCGCATGCGCTTGAGAATGAAGTTTGTTGCCTTCTTGGCCGCCTTTGCATAGTCATCATCACCAAAAACCTTACAGCCACGAGCCAGGGCCGCGATCATCAACCCGTTCCAATCGGTCAAAATCTTATCGTCCTTGTGTGGATGCACCCGTTTTTCACGAACTTGAAACAGCTTTTCCCTTGCTGATCGGACGCGACCTTTTATCTCCTCTTCAGGCATTTTGAGATCCCGGGCAATTTTGAAAAACGATTTTCTGTAGTGAGGGATATTGCTCCCTTCTTTCTTCCCTGTGGCCTCTTCCTCAAAATTGCCCCCCTTTTCTATGTTAAAGACATGGATAAACAGATCCGCATCTTCTTTTTCAAGAACCCGCCGGATTTCATCTTCCTCCCAGAGATAAAACTTTCCCTCCACACCCTCACTGTCAGCGTCTTCGGCAGAATAAAAACCCCCTTCCGGCGCAGTCATGTCCCGCAGCACATAGGTGAAGATCTCCTTGGCCGTGCCCTTATAAAACTCCTTGCCCGACGCCTGGAATGCCTCTGTGTAGGCTATGGCCAGCAAGGCCTGGTCATAAAGCATTTTTTCAAAATGCGGCACAAGCCATTTCCTATCCGTTGAATACCGGTGAAAGCCATAACCGATCTGATCGTATACTCCGCCCATACGCATTTGCTGAAGTGTCTTCTCAACCATGTCGAGGGCTTTCTTGTCCCCGGATCGCTTCCAGTAGCGAAGTATGAAAAGGAGATTGTGGGGGGTTGGAAACTTGGGAGCGTCGCTAAATCCTCCGTACTCCTTATCAAAGTGTTGGGCCAGTTCCTGATAACCCTTATCCAGGAC
>JABMQV010000686.1 GCA_013203065.1 Desulfobacteraceae bacterium
CGATGACCGGATCTGTCAAACCCTTCAACTATCATTTGGACCCATAACTTTCTTTGAATACGGAAACCAGTGCGAGACTGAAACACATTTCAACCTTGTGCCTGACGCCCAACGCCACTTCCGCATTGGAGGGCAAAATGGTTCATAACGACCCCTCCCCTAGTCCACACGTTACTCTGGACAGATGGAGAGTGGGGTTCTGTGTTTTGCGGCCCCGGAAAAAGGCCATAGTGAATGATGTGGGATGAGGATTTGGGATTGTCGGTACAGCTAACAAATAGCAGGGGACCCGAAAAACAGCACGTGGAATCAGGTGGTTCGATGCGTTATTTACTTACTTATGGGCGCAAATCCCCCCGACCCCTTCAACGGCGGCTCAATCCCACACATGCCTGAACCTGAAAAGGAGGCGCTCCATAGCCGAAAGCTTGCGAATATCTTCGACCGCCTTTCTTGCCAGCGCCGGGTCGTCGGTGATTATGCCGTCAATGCCCACTTCCATCAAATCGAGTATGCCATCGATATCGTTCACGGTCCAGGCATAAACCCTCATGCTTTTTTCCTCTGCGGCTTTCATCAGCCCGGCCGTTGCCTGCCCAATCGGCACTGCAAGAAAATCAACATCGAGCTGGGCAAGATCTCCCAGCCCGGCGGCAAACAGATAGCCGGCGGCAACCTGGGGGGCCAGGCGCTTTATCTGCCTCACGCCCTCGAGGTTGAGGGACATGAACGCTACCTCCTTTTCCATGTCCGCCTGACGGACAAGCTTTGCCGTTTCCTCGGCAAGCAACGGATCTTCCCCGTAGTATTTGAGCTCGATGAGCAGGCTGATTTTACCCGAAGCCACCGACAGAAAGTCAGAAAGCCGGGCAAGCCGTTCACCCGCGAACTCCTTGTGAAATCCGCTGCGGATATCCACCTTTGACAGATCCTGGTAGGTGGTTTCTCGAATGTGACGGGGATCGCGGGCCAGCCTCATGAGATCCTGGTCATGGACCACCACGACGGTTCCATCAAAAGTCTTCTGTACGTCGATTTCGGCGTAGTCGGCCTTTTGTTCTATGGTCTTTTCAAGGGCGGCCAGGGTGTTCTCCGGTCCGTAGTGTGCACCGGCTCGATGGGCTATGATCAGGAGGGGCTTTGCCGGGAGATCCCGGTCTTGAAACAACCACCCGCTGAAACCAACGCCCATGGCCACCAGGGTTGCGAGGCTCAACACCGGAATCCACCGAAGCAGCTTCTGATGATCAGACGAGGAATGCTCTTCGGCCGGCTCAGGCGAGACCTTCGAAGGCGGATGGACCCAAAGCGAGGTCGAATGTTCCTGATAGCACGTCATCAGCGTGCATACGGTCCAACCTACGCCGAGAAAATGGATGACAAAGCTGAAAATTGTGGTCAGGGCCAGATAGATACAGATGACAATAAAGAGCCCCCAAAGGTTTTGACTGAAAAGGCTGATGCCGGGGCTCATCGCCAGAACAAGTCCCTGAGCAGCCCCCACCTGGGCCAGCATCCAGAGCAGGATGCACAGGCCAATCAGCCCTGAAAGCCGCCAGAATACACCCCTTGTGATCCGCCAACTGTTGCCCAAGGACTTCCTGAACGGGCGGACTCGGTCCAGCCAAAGGGGCAGCAGGTAAATCCACCGCACAAGCAATCCGCCGGCCGCGCAGGCCCACATGAACGTCCAGAGCCCGCCCAGAGCCAGAGCCCATGTCCAGGCAGGAGGTTTTGCCGTCAGATAGAAATTGATGTCATGGGCGCTGAGGAAAAAATAGTAGACCGCCCCCAGGCCGAAAACCAGCGGTAACAGCAGCAATAGGCAAAGCAAGAATGCGGTCACGCAAAATCGAAAAAGATTGGGAAATGCATAGAAGAGGCGAATGAGCGCTTCTTTTATGTGCTGAATGCCTGTTTGTTCCCGTTGACGGGCCATCCAGATCAGCCCGACCAGTTGTACCACCAGACTCATCAGGACGAAGGAGCCCCCCAATGCGAGAAACAGGAGACCCGAACGTGACAACAGCCAGTCGATCAGTTCGGTATTGCCGATGATCCGACCCTCTGGGCCGGCCGTCAACAGGCTGAGCGTCCAAGACACAAACGGCGACAAAAGCCCCCAACTCACCAACCAGACAGCGAGCAGGTAGCCGGCCATGGGCATCCACACCAATCTGAACCCATGCCATCCTCGTTTCAGTGCCTGAAACCAGAAGGAATTTCTCATGTACCTATTCCTGATTACGGAGAACAGGTTTTATTGTCGTGTAATGAAATAGCCGCGAATTCATAGAGACTTACACAGACTTCATTTGTCCGGGAGACCTGACCGGACAAACATACCATTAGTCCATGCTCATTCTTCCCCTATCCGGAGGATCGGCGTGTCTATTTGTCGACCTCCCCTGTTACATACTTGCTGATATGATCGGGGTCGATACGCTTTTTTCCCATTGCGATTCCCGTAATGCACTGCAGCATGGTCCGTTTGAGCAACCTGGCGGTCTGCGCACCCTTATTGTCCATGAAGGGATTGTACGCCACAAAGTCCATACCGATACCGTTTTTGTCGGCGACAATCTATCACAGTTCGGGAAAGAGGGAAAGAGGTCATTAGTACCGGTTACCCTATTTCTGCTTCTTGATTTCACCAGACACCAACAGGATAAACGTTGTTTCTTTGTTGACAAGTAGGTGGTGCGGTGCAAAGGGCGGGGAATGATGTGGACCTGATTGCAGCCGCGAGCACGATTCTGGAGCCGCTTAAACTTTAAACGAGTCAACATTTAAACAACGTTCACATACAGAATATTCAGCCCGCCCTGGTGCGACTCGTTTACCTATCAGAGGCTTAGACTATGTACTATTCTAAACCTGACTTTTTGAGTATACCGCACTGGTGCTCGGTCTGGGCCAGGGATTCTCAGCTCCCACCCTGTGAGGATTATCTCTTTCACGATCCTGAGTATCCAATTGAGGCTTATGCCCAGGCTTAAGCCAGGGTTGTAGCCTCATGATTTCTTCAAAACCGGCCATGACCTCCGGCTCGCCTACGTCTCGGAGAGGATCTAATGGAGTGGTTTGTCCGGATTACGCCTAAATGCCGTCAGTTTCCAATAATTTTCACCACTTGAAGCCCCCAACTTATCCCAGCCAATATTCCTTCACCCTATTAAATGCCGCTTTGCGGCCCTCCTCCGGAGGATTTAACAGGGTGAACAATCTTAGAACTGCAATCCAGCCTGACCCCACCTATATTGTGGTTTCTTTTTCCTTGACGCCCAAGTGGCATTTCAGTACAGTTCTTTCCTGAAAAAGCAAGTTTTTATCAAATCAAATACAGTTCTTCCCTGGAAAAGCAAGTTCTTATCAAAAACAGCCAATTAG
>JABMQV010000687.1 GCA_013203065.1 Desulfobacteraceae bacterium
AATATCGGCATGACGCTTTGAGCTTCAAGGGGTTTCCCGTCCCAGAGATCAAGTAGCATTATTAGCAAAAGTTATACCACTAATGTCTTGAAGGAGATTTCTTGCTTGATGGTTTAGGGGGACGATGTCTTAACTATCTGAAACAAAAACAGAAATGGCTTTGAGCCGTAAAAGATGTGCGGGCCAAAAAAGTGTAAGATGACCTGCCCCTAGTACGGGAGATATGTTCAACGCTCTCGGCCATATGTCCACTTTATGTACACCTTGCGGACATCATGGCCCGGAGTACTTAAATCCTTCAGTGAAAACATATAGTTACCTGTGTACGAAATCTGTGCTGCAATTTCCCCTACAGCACACATAATCATGAAAACATGTGGTTATTGGTGTACGGAATCCGTACACCAATTTTCCCTACAATACACATACTCAACTAATGTGGAGGCGTTTATGCATCTCTCCGCACCTGCTTTGCACTGACAGCTGGTGTGAACTCAGTCAAAACCGCTGGCCTCCGACCCGTACATCCTACGTCTATCTCAGCCAAAGCTTCCACCACTATAATATCGTGTGGCGGATTCTTATCCCTAACACCTACACCATAGGATCCAATTTCTTCCGGCCCTCGATACCAAGCAGTTGACTATTTGGCATAAACCTTGCTGTTTATGGATAATTATATGAATTGAACTCCTTTTTTCCTCCACCTGAATGGCAGACGCACTATCTGACCTGGTAGATTGATATAATTTATAACCCGTATTCCGGAAAACGCTATCCCTACCTCGTAACTTGATGAAATAACTAAGATTGTTTTGCGAGTTTTTATGGGCTACAATTTTCAAGAAAGCTCAAATACCTTGGCATTTCTTTCCTGCCGCTTTGCGGCGCTCAGACCCCGCAAGCGAGTCCCCAGTTTAAGGGTGTTACAAATTTGGTTCCCGAAATACGGGTTATAAAAAAATTCCATCTTTATGTAATGCAGAAGTCTTAAAATGCATTGAAGAATTTCTTAATACCTCCCTTTTTACTTATCCCACGGGGAAGACTATGAAAATCAGCAGACGTCGTTTTATCGGGATAGCTGGAGCCATGGTGGGAGGGACTCTGCTCGGAAAGCCGACAAAAACAGGGGCAGAGCGTAAGCCTAAAGCACCGCCAGATCCGTACGGCTGTCTCGTCGATCTCACTGTTTGCGTCGGCTGCCGGAAATGTGAGCAGGCCTGCAATCAGGTCAACCATCTGCCGTCGCCCCGGGTGTCGTTTGAAGACCCCCGTGTCTTTGAACAAAGGCGGAGACCCGACGTCGGCGCTTTTACCGTGGTCAACCGATACTACGGGGGAAAACGGGACGAGCGAAACCAGCTACATCCCACCTTTGTAAAGGTCCAGTGCATGCATTGTCAGGACCCGGGTTGTGTTTCCGCGTGTATTGTGGGAGCCATGACCAAAAAGGACAATGGCGCCACCCATTACGACGCTTCCAAGTGTATCGGCTGCCGTTACTGCCTGGTAGCCTGCCCTTTTCAAATCCCCGCCTATGAGTACCATGATCCTCTCTTTCCAAGGGTTCGCAAATGCACCTTCTGCTATGAACGTATAAGCAAAGAAGGGGGAAAACCGGCTTGCGCCGCCATTTGCCCGGTAGAGAGCATTACTTTTGGCAAACGTCGCCAGATTCTGGAATTGGCCCGTCACAGGATCAAGAACGACCCGGGGCGATATCTGGACAGAATTTACGGGGAACATGAGGTGGGCGGCACATCCTGGCTTTACCTTTCGGGTGACAGCTTTGAAAAATTGGGTTTTCTCGATCTGCCGACACGTTCCATTCCCTATCTCTCCGAAACCATCCAGCACGGATTGTTTAGCTATCTCTGGGCCCCCCTGACACTGTTTGGCATGCTGGGGGCGGTGGTGGCAGTCATCAACCGGAAACAAAACAGAGGTTCGTCTGAGTCTGTACAAGAAAGGCATCAACTTGATCAAGATACAGCAGGGTTACAGGAGAAATCTGATTCCAGCAAAAGGGAGGAGAAGATATGAGCGCTGATCCCAAACCTGAACCGGTCGAAGCGAAGTTTTGGACCCCCGGGGTCATGGTTTTGGGTGCATTTATGATAGTTGGGTTTTTTTTCGTGGTCGCCCGATACATAGGAGGTCTGGGCGCCGTGACCAACCTGAACAATTCCTATCCCTGGGGGTTGTGGATCGGCGTTGATGTGGCCACCGGCGTAGCCCTCGCCGCAGGCGGGTTTACCACCGCAGCCCTGGCCCACATCTTTGGGCGGCATAACTACGAGGCAATAACAAGACCGGCATTGCTCACCGCCATGCTTGGCTATACCATTGTCGCCCTGGGTCTTGCCATTGATGTGGGACGAACCTGGGCCATGTGGCACCCGATTATCTACTGGCAAACCAACTCGGTCCTTTTCGAAGTGGCCATGTGTGTAATGATCTATCTTCAAGTCCTCTACATCGAGTTTATTCCCATCGTGGTGGAATGTTTTCGAGGAAAGGTGGACCTGCCGGGACGACTCTGGGTCTTTGAAAAGCTGGTTGAGTGGCTCCTGAAACTGGTCGATAGGGTGCTGGGAAAAGTGATGTGGATCTTTATTATTCTCGGGGTTGTTCTCTCCTGTATGCACCAATCGTCACTGGGGACACTCATGCTCATCGCCCCAACAAAGCTGCACCCCCTTTGGTACACACCCATCCTGCCCCTGTTTTTTCTCATTTCGGCCATTGCCGTTGGCTACCCCATGGTGGTCTTTGAGACCACTATAGCCACAAGTTCTCTCAAATTGGAGAGTGAAATGGAGATATTGACGCCGCTTACCCGGATCACCATTTTTGTGCTGGGAATCTATATGTGTCTCAAGGTGGGAGACATTATCGCCCGTGGCGCCTATGTCTATCTCTTTGACGGAACAACTCAAAGTAACGCCTTTCTTGTGGAAATGATTGGAGGAGTCATCATCCCCTGGATCATGCTTCTCATAAAACGGGTTCGCTGCTCCAGACCAGCTCTTTTCGTAGCCTGCACCCTCATCATCTTCGGTGTTGTTATTAACCGGGTAAACGTTTTTGTGGTGGGCTACCAGCCGCCGTTCGCTCAAAACTCATATTTCCCGGCCATTGGCGAAATGGCCGTCACCGCCGCGCTGATTGCGGGTGTCATGTTTCTGTACAGGTTATTTATCACTATCTTCCCGGTCCTTAGCGCCCGGCGCCAGGAGCTGTCTTCATGAAAGTGGGGATAAAACAAAAAAAAGTAACTATGATGGCAATTTTGATGGCTATGTTGGTCTTCTCAACCCTTGTTGTTGGATTTTCCACCAGGGGAAACAGTGCTGCCGATGGGACCAAACCAGCCAAACCACCCAAAAAATCAACCCGCCCCTGGGAGGCCCGTCAGGAGGCCGCCAAATTACGGTCTGCTGAGGTGGTTCCCCTCATCAAGGAGCTGCTTCCTGAAACGCCATCCCAACGGCGCGCGCGTCTTGGGGATAAGGTGCCACAGATCGAAGACATCGAGTTCAGCTATTTCCTTCTGAATAACCCGATCCTAGAGAAGGAAGGGAATCTTTATGGGCCAGTTCGGTTTATGCACAGAAAACATGCGGGGATGCTCAACGATTGCTTTGTATGTCATCACCACCGCTCGGCAGATCTCCAAGCACCGGAAATCATGAGGTGTTCCGCCTGCCATCAAACCTCTTTTAACCCAGAAGTTCCTGAGAGGATCGGGCTCCAGGGCGCCCATCACCGCCAGTGCATGGGGTGCCACAAGAAATGGAACAAAGGACCTGTTGGGTGCACCGGCTGTCACCCAAAAAATGTTCCGAGCCATAATGAACTGGTCAAACTCACCGCCAACCCCAGCCCCACCGACGTCACCAAGGAATGTCTCCGGTGTCACGATGTTCAGGGTGACGAGATGCTTACAAGCACCCACTGGTTATGGAAAGGACCGTCAGAGTTCACAGAAGGATTTGAGAAAAGGGTGGACATGGGCAAGGCCACGGTTACGATCAACAATTTCCTGGTACATCTTGCCAGCAACTGGCCGCAGTGTACGTCCTGTCATGCCGGTTATGGCTGGAAGGAAGCCGAATTTGACTTCACCGACAAGACCAAAATTGACTGCCTCATCTGTCATGATACCACCAATTCCTACAAAAAAGCCCCTTTGGGGGCTGGAATGCCTGATCCTGATGTAGATCTTGTCGACGTCGCCAGGAACGTCGGGAAACCCAACCGCAAAACCTGCGGTGCATGCCATTTCGCCGGCGGCCCGGGGGAACCCATCAAACACGGTAAGCTCAACCCCTTTTTAGATTTTCATTCGACCAGTTGTGATGTCCATATGGGAGGCCTTGACCTCCAATGCCATGACTGTCACAAGACCAGAAACCATAAGATCTCCGGCAGAAGTCTCGCCCTACCTGTCGCTGAGGGTAGCCGCTCCTGCGAGGATTGTCATACCTCAGTTCCGCATCAGGGAAAGGCGCTTTTGAACCACCATCTCAACCGCCATTCAGAACATATATCCTGTACCACTTGCCATAACCCCGTTTACGCGAAATGCGCCCCGGTAAAGACCTTTTGGGATTGGTCAACCGCAGGGGACAAGTCACGGGAGCCAAAAAAAGACGAGCATGGCAATCCGGATTACATGTGGGAAACAGGAGAACAGATCTGGCAGGAGAACATAAAGCCTGTCTATGCCTGGTACAACGGAAAGGCCAAACGGCATGTCCTGGGAGACAAGGTTAATGAAGAGGGCGTGACAATCCTTACTGAACCTGCCGGTGATATCAAAGATCCCAATTCAAAGATCTATCCCTTTAAGGTCATGGGGGGGAGACAGGCCGCAGACGCACAACATAAATACCTGCTTGTGCCGCACCTGGCGGGCCCTGAGGGGTACTGGGAGACCTTGGATTGGGAAAAGGCCTTTTCTCTTGGTATGGATGCCGCGAAACTCCCTTACAGCGGTCAATACAAGTGGGTGGATACGGTTATGTTTCTGAGCCTCAACCACGAGGTCCTTCCAAAACAATTTGCTCTCTCCTGTGTACAGTGCCACCCCAGCCTAAGAACCGAGAGGTCATGCGGTCAGTGCCACATGGACAAACGGGGTCTGGACTTTAAAAACCTGGCCTTTAGCAACATTGATTTCAAGTTCCTCCATTCACGAGAACCGGACACCCAAAAACGGGTTGAAAGTACCGACTACATAGACTTCAA
>JABMQV010000688.1 GCA_013203065.1 Desulfobacteraceae bacterium
CCACAACCCCCTCCTTCTGGGTAAGGACGATCAAAGGGCCCCCTAGTGTCTGCGCCTTTTTGGCAGCAACTACGGCAGTCCTGCTGGAAAGTGGACCGATGATAGCCATGACCTTTTCCTCTTTGGCCAGTTCTTCCAACCCTGTCAGGGTCTCTTCCGGCTTGCCCTGGGTGTCCTTGATCACTAACTCTTTGATGGAACCCTCTTCTTCCTGGCTGCCGATCCCCATTGCGAGCTGGATCCCATGGAGGACCTCCTCACCATAGATGGCAAAAGGTCCACTCAGGGGCAAAAGACAGCCAATCACACCCCTATTGACTGACATTTCGCCTTGGATACGCTCCAACATCTGCCGGCCGAGTGAAACCCAAAACTCGTCCGAGGTTGATTTTACAAGCGACACGACCGCTTTCTGGGCCTTTCCAAGTTCATTCTTTTCTGAATAGATGCTGGCCAGGCGGTAGTAGATTTCTGGGGCGAGACCAGTTCCCTCAGCATACCCTGCAAGCTCTTCAAGCTCTCCCTCACCCCTGCTTGTCTTTATGATTTTCCCTAGCTTTTCCTCCAGCTCTGCTTGCCTTTGAAGATCATCTAACGGCTCTTCCTCTGCCCTGAGCCACCAGTAAAAGGCCCGGGGCCTATCACCCAACGCTGAATAACTGTCCCCCAGCACCAATAATACATCCCCTTTGGAGCCGTGTTGAGGATATTTTTCCAGCAATTTCATGGCCTCGTCTATGGCCCGCTGGTAGTCGCCCATGCGGTGCAGGGTCCTCACTATTTTATGGTCCACCCGGGGCAGATCACTATAGTCGGGATATCCCTCAGAAATCCTCTCTAAGAGGCTCAACCCCCTATCATATTCTCCTCTTTCAAGATATATCTCCGCCATCCGGGTAAGTACAGACGGGACTTTATTGCTCCCTGGTTCCTGCCCGAGATAAGCCCGATAGGTCTCTAAGGCCTGGGCAAGCTCCCCTCGCTCCCTTTGGGATTCTGCCAGGGCAAAAAGATCTTCCCGGACCTCTTTTTTCACCGCCACCTCGGCCGGAGGCGGGATCTTGGGCTGACAACTGAACAAAAAAAAGGCTACCCCCACCATCATGGCGGGGATAGCCCTATTTGAAAGAAGGAACCTAATGATCACTTCTGTACTTCCTCAAAATCCGCATCAACGACCTCTTCGTCGCCCGAGGGATCTGTCGAAGGACCGGCATCGGCCGCCCCCTCGGTCTGGGCCTCCTGTTGACTGGCCTGAGCGTACATCGCCTCTGCCAATTTGTGGGAGGCCTGGGTCAATTCTTCTGTGAGACGTTTGATTTCCTCTGTATCATCCCCTTCCAAGGTCTTTTTGAGCTTTTCAATGGCCTGTTCAATGTTCCCCTTCGTGGCTTCATCCAGCTTATCGCCCACCTCCTTGACGGACTTTTCGGTGGAATAGATCATGGAATCGGCCATATTCCTGGCATCTATCAGTTCCCTCTTTTTCTTATCTTCTTCAGCGTGTAACTCCGCATCCTTTACAAGCTTATCTATCTCCTCTTCGCTTAGCCCGCTTGAGGCGGTAATTTTGATGGACTGCTCTTTTCCTGTCCCCATATCCTTTGCAGAGACGTTTACAATCCCATTGGCGTCAATATCAAAGGTCACCTCGATCTGCGGCATCCCCCTGGGTGCAGGCGGGATACCCACCAGTTGAAACCGCCCGAGGGTCTTGTTAGTGGAAGCCATCTCTCGTTCACCCTGGAGCACATGGATCTCCACCGCAGGCTGGTTGTCCGCCGCTGTTGAGAAGATCTGGCTCTTTTTTGTGGGGATAGTGGTGTTTTTTTCGATCAGTTTTGTAAACACACCGCCCAGGGTCTCAATACCAAGGGAAAGTGGGGTTACATCCAGGAGAAGCACGTCCTTCACATCCCCCCTCAACACTCCGCCCTGGATGGCCGCACCGATGGCAACCACCTCATCAGGATTGACCCCCTTGCCCGGCTCCTTTCCAAAAATCTCCTTAACTCTTGTTTGGACCTTGGGCATTCTGGTCATGCCGCCCACCAAGATCACTTCATCAATATCGCCGGTCTTAATTCCCGCATCATTTAGGGCCGTCTTACAAGGGCCCTGTACCTTTTCAATCAGGTCGTCTACCAGGGCCTCCAGTTTAGCACGTGACAACTTGATATTGAGGTGTTTGGGACCGCTGGCGTCAGCCGTAATAAAGGGCAGATTCACGTCTGTCTCCATCGAGCCGGATAGCTCTACCTTGGCTTTTTCCGCCCCTTCTTTCAGCCTCTGTAAGGCCATCTTGTCATTTCGCAGATCAATCCCCTGGTCCTTTTTAAATTCATCCGCCAAATAATCGACTATCCGGAGATCAAAATCCTCACCGCCCAGGTGTGTATCACCATTGGTGGATTTTACCTCAAACACGCCTTCACCGATCTCCAGGATAGATATGTCAAAGGTGCCCCCACCCAAGTCAAAGACTGCGATCCTTCTGTCTCCCTTTTTATCCATGCCATAGGCGAGGGATGCAGCCGTCGGCTCATTGATGATCCTTTCCACCTTGAGCCCTGCAACGCGACCGGCATCCTTGGTGGCTTGCCTCTGGCTGTCATTAAAGTAGGCCGGCACCGTAATAACTGCTTCGGTGACCTTCTCTCCAAGATAATCCTCTGCGGTCTCTCTCATCTTCTGCAATATCATCGCAGATATCTCAGCAGGGCTGTAATCCTTACCCCTGATGCTAACGTTGGCATCTCCGTTGGACGTCTTCCCGATCTTATATGGGAGTACTTTGATATCCTTTTGTACCTCAGGTGAATCATATTTTCTTCCTATGAGTCTCTTGACCGCAAAAACCGTGTTCTCGGGATTGGTCACCGCCTGTCTCTTGGCGGTCTGGCCAACCAATCTCTCGTTGTTATCGGTAAAGGCCACCGTAGAAGGCGTGGTCCTGCTTCCCTCTGCATTGGCAATTACCACGGGGTCCCCTCCCTCCATTACGGCCACACACGAATTGGTAGTCCCGAGATCAATTCCTATCGTTTTTCCCATCTCCTTGCCTCCTTAAAACCACGACTTTTTTATTTCTTAAGATACAGGTAACCAGAACCATTTACCCCGTATCGGTAATATTGAATGATCAAGAATGTATTTCTTATAAGGTTAAGCCTTAGTTCTTACTAATTATGACCATTGAAGGCCGTATGAGTCTCTCATTGAGAAGATAACCCTTTTGAAGTTCTTGAATCACCGTCCCGGGTTTCACAGAACTATCTTCCTGTTTCGATATGGCCTCATGGAAATTGGGGTCAAAGGGCTCTCCCAACGACTTCACCTCTTCCAACCCTGCCTTATCCAGGGTGTCCATCAAGGCTTTCAGCGTCAACTCCACCCCTTCCCTTAGGGCATCGATCGAGTTGCCTTCCTCGCTGTGGGCGACGGCCTTTTCAAGGCTATCCGCCACAGGTAACAACTGCTTGATCAACGACTCATTTGAGAACTTCACCAGATCGGTCTTCTCCTTCTGAGCCCTCTTTTTTGCATTTTCAATGTCCGCCTGTGAGCGGAGGAAAAGGTCAAAATTATTATCTGCCAAGTCCTGGACTTCTTTTACCTTCTCAAGCAATTGCAACTTGGTCATTTTCTCCAGGGGGATTTCTTCATCTTTATCAGGTTCTGACCCGTGCTCTTCCTCTGCACGTTCTCCCGAATCTTCTAGGGAAATTTCCCTGACCTTTTGTTCCTCTTTTTCCATGACAGACCGACCCACACGTTACTCCTTACTAACACTATCATTCCCTGAATTCACAAGAAACTATGCGAAACGTTAAGCATCGGGAAAAGCTTTGTCAAGAGACCCTTTGAGCCCTATGGGCGCCTCTCCTTAGCTCCATTTTCCGTCTGAGTCCGGCTATCAATCGAGGGGAATATTCTCTTGTAAGACGGCGCGTTTCCGCGTCGTTGGATCCGGTGGGTTTGATAAAGAGATCGTCAGCACCCGCCCTGAATATGGCCACGACGTCATTGATCATGGACTTTCTGGTATAGACGACCGCAGGAACACCAAAATAATACTTCCTGACCTGCTTGAGATTTGAAATGCCATATTTCCTATTCTGACCAATTCTATCACAAACCCCTTCAAACAGGGTTCGCCAGCCGTCCACAATCGCAAACAACCTTCTCAAGTACTCGTCGGTGACCTCCCCCTTAGGGTCATCCAGTCCCTCATAGACTTGGTCCAACGTGGGAAACCTGGCGATTCTCTCTTCAAGTTCCTCTCTTGGTGTGATGGAGGGCTCAAGCACACCCTCATCTTTCCCCCACAAATCGA
>JABMQV010000689.1 GCA_013203065.1 Desulfobacteraceae bacterium
ATGAACTGGAAGGCAAAGAAGAAGAAATGAAGAGCTGCCTTTATTGGGTGTGGACTAAAGGTGAGTTGACGGGTCGCCAATGAATGCATTCGTCACCCAAACCGTCAGGGAATTCAAGCAACTCTCCAAAGAGCCTGTTGTCCTTGGCCTTATCCTCCTCTGTTTTGGGCTACTCCTGTGGTTCGTCATCTATCCCCTTTTCTCCGTTCTGAAGACCAGTGTTCTGGATGATGATGGGGCTTTTATTGGGCTGGGCAATTACATCAGATTCTTCGGCAACCCGTACTTCAGGGATGTCCTCTATAATACGCTTTTCATCTGCGGCCTGGCCACGGTGGGGGCGCTGATCCTGGGCACCATTTTTGCTTACGGCATGACCAGAACCGATATGCCGTGGAAGCCCCTGTTCATGGTCATGGGAATTCTTCCCATGATTACCCCGCCCTTTATCAACGCCTTTGCCCTCATCCTTCTTTTTGGAAGGGTGGGCATGATAAACAATTTCCTATCCCAATACTTCGGGTTTAAATACATCATTTATGGGTGGGATGGTGTGGTCATCTCACAGATCCTTACCACTTTTCCCTTGGCCTATCTAGTCACCTCTGCTGCCTTTAGCGGATTGGATCGCTCCCTGGAAGATTCAGCTCAAGACCTTGGCGCCAGGGATCTTCGGGTATTTTTCACGATTACCTTACCCCTCATTACTCCGGCCCTTTTCACCGCTGCACTCTTGGTGTTTATGTCCAATCTAAGTGCTTTTGGTGCTCCAGCCCTATTGGGAGGAGGACTATCTGTCCTTGCGGTCGAATCGGTAATGCAGATCCTTGGTATCATGGATTGGGGAATGGGAACGACGATCTGTATCATTCTCCTCATCCCCTCATTTCTTCTATTCTACTTCCAATCTGTTTATAGAAGGAAGAGATCCTATGTGACAATTACGGGGGCACCTGCTTTCTCAGAGGAGAGGTCGACCCCTGGAAAGATCAAATGGCCCATATTCGGGTTGTGCAGCATCGTATCCCTGGTTGTGATTGTCCTTTACGTGGTCATCATTCTCGGGGGATTCGCCAAGGTTTGGGGGGTTGACGGCTCTTTAACCCTGAACCACTTTCGACTGGTGTTTGCAAATACGTGGAGATCGATCGTGAACAGCCTTTGGATGGCTTCCATAGGGGCCTTCCTGGCTAGCCTTCTGGGGATGGTCATCGCATACTTAGTGGTGAGGAGGAGTTTTTTCGGCAAGAGGCTGATGGATTTTTTAGGGACCCTTCCTTATGCGGTTCCTGGCACTATGATGGGACTAGGGTTTGTTCTGGCCTTCAATCATCCCCCCTTGATCCTTACTGGGACTGCTGCCATACTCATCATAGACTATACCTTTCGCCGAATGCCCTTTGGTTTCAGAACCGGGATTTCAAACCTTAAACAGATCGACATCTCTCTGGAGGAGGCCTCTGCCAACCTTGGTGCCCGCTGGAGCTACACCTTCAGAAAGGTCGTTCTTCCCTTGATGAAGCCAGCGTTCATCGCAGGAATTACTTATGCCTTTATACGGGCCATTACCGAAATAACTTCCACAATCTTTCTGGTTACTCCCAGATGGCGCGTCATGTCAGTTGATATTTATAATTTGGTAGAGTCCGGATCATTGGGGCCCGCGGCAGCCATGTCAACAATACTCGTTGTATTGGTGGTTATTTGGTTAGGCCTAATTTATAGATATACAGGTGTGGCCACAACCATGTTTAGAATGTAATTATTCAACCATACCAAATGGAAAGGAATGAGAATATCAATGACATCTAATAGGGCTATACCTGTTGAGCTGAGGCATGTCACCAAGAAATTCGGAAAAGATGGGCAGGAGATTGTAGCGGTGAAAGACTTCTCATATCAGTTCCCACCGGGAAAAATGGTGACCCTGCTCGGTCCGAGCGGATGTGGAAAGACCACGGTCCTCAGGTGTATAGCTGGATTTTACGAACCTGATCAAGGCGACATCCTCTTTGGCGACAAGAGGGTGAACGGTATCCCCCCATACGGCCGGCCTACCGGAATGGTCTTTCAAAATTATGCTCTTTTCCCCCACATGACCGTGTTTGAAAATATTGCCTATGGCCTAAAGGTAAAAAGGACTTCGTCGCGGGAAATCAGGGAGAAGATGAAATGGGCCCTGGACCTGCTCCAGCTAAACGGTATGGATCAGAGAACCCCGAGCCAGCTAAGCGGTGGTCAACAGCAAAGGGTCGCCATCGCAAGGGTCTTGGTCAATGAACCCCAAGTTCTGCTTTTTGATGAACCATTGAGCAATCTGGACGCAAAGCTGAGGGTCTATATGCGAGGAGAGATCAGAAAGCTACAGGAAAAATTGGAGACGACAACGATCTATGTAACCCATGACCAAGAAGAAGGCATGAGTATATCTGATATTATGGTCCTGATCAACCAGGGCAAGATTGAACAGATCGGAACACCTAGCGAGATTTACAAACACCCTAAGACCGAGTTTGTTGCAGAGTTCATCGGGGTAACCAACGTGCTGAAGATGCGGATTAACGAGATGATTGGGGATCAGGTAACACTTTCCGGTTATGGCATTGAATTGAAAGCACAAACGACCTCTAA
>JABMQV010000690.1 GCA_013203065.1 Desulfobacteraceae bacterium
GAGTTCATCCAGCCGGCTGATTGCCTCTCTTATCCTATCTCCTCTGCGGACGAGTCCCACATTTTCCCACATCAGGTTTTCAATCTCGTCACGAATAGGGTAGATATTTTCGCCGGATTCCAGCGTCATAGGCCTCAGCCAACGCATCCTTATCTTTTCAGCTTCTGCCTCACGGTAGGGGAACAAGTGTTCCCGGGCAGCCAATTCCGCAGCCATATCGCCCGCTCTCCGACCATACACGGTGGAATCACAAATCCCGTTACCCCCAAGTCTATTGGCACCGTGGGTCCCGCCGGCGTCCTCACCCGCAACCAAAAGGCCCTTCAAACTGGACTGGCAGTTGGTGTCTATGATGGCCCCGCCCATCTGGTAGTGGGCCGTCGGGGTGACCTCAACCCTTTCCCGGGCCAGGTCCTTCCCAATATCCTTCACCCGCTCCACCATGCCGGGAAATTTCTCCTCTACAAATTTGGCGCCCAGATGACTTGCGTCAAGATACACCCCGTTGTTTTCCGTTCCCCGGCCCGCCATAATCTCCATATAGTTGGACCTGGCAACCCGGTCTCGTGTGGATCTTTCCAAATGCTCGGGGTCATATTTCTCCATGAAACGCTCGCCCAAACCATTGTAAAGCCTGGCGCCCGAACCCCTGAGGCCTTCCTCCAAAAGACTCCCGTTCAGGCGGGACCTCCCGGCAATCAGGCCCGTGGGGTGAAATTGAACCATCTCCATATCAACAAACTCAACCCCTGCCCGAAAGCACATGGCCATCCCGTCACCGGTCTTGTCAAAGGAAGGGGCAGATATTTTGAACATGGAGGCGGAACCACCCGTCGCGATGATTGTGACCTTGGAATTCACCAGGAATATCTCCCCGGTCCCGATGTTGGAAAGCACGGCTCCCACCACCCGGTTCCCGTCATCGGTGGACAGCAAATCCAGTCCCCTGGTCTCTTCCAGAACCGTAATATCCCGGGCGAAAATCTGATCGGTCAGACGGCCGATGATCTGAATACCCGTCAGGTCGGCTACGTGAACCGTGCGGTCAAAGGATTGTCCGGCAAAGGCCTTCTGGTGGATCTTTCCATCTTCGGCCCGGTCAAAGAAACAGCCCACCTTGACCTCCAGTTCATGAACCGCTTTAGGGGCATCGGTAACCAGGGTCCAGGCCAGTTCCTGGTTGTTTATAAAGCCCCCTCCCTTCAGGGTATCCTTGAAATGTTTTTCTATTGAATCATTTTCGTTCAAGACGACATTGAGGCCGCCCTGGACCATACGACTGCATCCCCCCTTGCCGATCAACCCCTTGGTTGCCATGACGATTTTGAGATAGGGGTTGTTGTCATAGGCATGTAGGGCGGCAAACAGCCCTGCTCCGCCACTGCCCAGGATCAATATGTCAGCTTTTATGGTCTCCAACTTTTACGGTACCCCTTAGCTCCTACTATTTGAATACGCCAACTTTTTTTAAAACACAGCGCTTTTTCAGATTCTGAATGGACCGGGTCGGCACAATGTTCTTTGGACACGTCTCTGAACAGTTGAATTGCGTGTGGCAACGCCAAACACCATAGCTCTTGTCTACCACTTTGAGCCTTTCAACCCTTATTGCATCACGTTTATCGGCAATCAGGGTATAGGCGCGGTTGAGGGCGGGAGGTCCGAGAAAATCCTCATTTGTGGCGGCCATTGAACAGGCCCCGTAGCAACAGCCGCACGCGATGCAATCCAGCATTTCATCGATAAATTCCCGTTCATTGGAATCAGGGCGAACAACAACCGGATCAACAATATCTTTCTTTGGCACGTAGTAGGGTTTGATCTTTTTCCATTTTTCAAAAAAAGGTTTCATATCTACCACCAGATCACGAATGATGGGCAGATTGGGCAAGGGCATTATGGTTATGTTTTGGGTCTTTAAGGCAGACACCTGGGTCCTGCATGCAAGCCGAGGTCTGCCATTGACGTACAGGGCACACGACCCGCACATCCCGACGCGGCACGAAAACCTGAAGGAGAGGGATTTATCGAGATAGTTCTGGATATGTATGACCACATCCAGGATGGCCATATTCTCAAAGGTGGGAACCTGCAAATCATCAAACCTGGGTTCAACGTCGATTTTGGGGTTAAACCGAAACAGCCTGACATTTAGATGATCGGACATTCTCTTCCCTCGCTCTCCCGCATCATATCTCTATCTGAACCACAAAAGACCGTATATCCCAAAACCGCAAAAACCGACACCGGCCATCACGACCAGGGCCAGGACCACAATCCTCTCTTTTGACCCTGAACTGAAGTCCAGGAAAATAGAATACAGACCATAAAGGGCATGATAGAGGCCAAAGATTAGCAACAAAATATCCAGAAAAATAAAAATCGCCGAACCTAATCTTTTCTCTATATCACTAAAGCGCAGTACTTCCCCTCCGGAGGCAAAATGCAAAAACCATATGTGAAGCCCCAGAGCAATCAGCAAGACAACTGCGCTAATCCTTTGTAACAGCCATGCCCAAGCATTCACGGTCGTTTTTCCTCCCGCACTAAAACTTCACGACTATTGACCACAACCACAAGATAGCCGCCAACCCCATAAAGACCCAAAAGATTGTCTTTTGGCTCCGAACCCCTATCCCCACGCCCATATCAAACAGCAAGATGCGGACACCATTAAAACCGTGATAGAGCACCGCGGCCAGCAATAAGGTATCCAGCAATTCGAAAAGGTGATTGCCCATCAAGACCGAGAGCGTGGCGTCAAAGGCCTCTTTTCCACGCAAAAGCGACAAACCCATCAGGACGGTGTGAAGAAGGATATAGAACACAAGTCCAAGCCCGGTAATCCGGTGGACCACCCAGGCCCACATCCCCACCGTGGTCCAGACCTGGCTCTTGTGGCTAAACCCGGATGAGTGAACCGCATACGTCCTGACCATAAAAGACCGCTCCTTACTTTATTACTGATTACGCAACGCCCAACTCGCCATATATCTCGGGCAGTTTCTGCATCGCCTGTGCATGTACGTCGAAATAGAGATGATTTCCGTGGGAATCCATGGCCACGATCAAAGGTCCAAAATCCTTGACACGAAACTTGTAGATGGCCTCCGGATGAAGATCTTCCCAGTAAACCGCTTCAACCTCCTCTATCTGTTTTGTTTCCAGGGCAGCCGCTCCTCCCACAATGGCCAGGTAGCAGGCACCGAACTTTTTCATGGCCTCAAGGCTGTCTTCCAGGAGGCCGGACTTTCCCACGATGGCCCTGACCCCATAGTCTTCGATGAGGGGCGGTGTGAACCTTTCCATACGGATGCTGGTGGTGGTCCCCACACAGATCTTCTCCCACCTGTCCCCGACCTTTTTCAGGCTTGGAGCCGTGTGGAGACAGATCGCCCCTGTCAGATCGACCGGAGGGACCTGTTCATGATCAAACATGCGGATCTGGGTTGCATCTCGGATACCAAAGATGTGACCATTTACGGTGACCGTATCACGAACCTTCAACTGTCTGGCGGCTTCCTCTGAAAGGGGGGTAGTCAGATGATGGTGTGCCATATTTCGTCTCCTTCCTGGCCTCAGAAACCATATTCCACGTTTCCGTCTGGATATATTTTTCCGCGAGCCCTCCGCGCAGGCCAGCACTGGGTGTTAACCGCTACGGGATTCTGGGTGATGTGGGTGTAAGCGCTTTCAATGTGTACCGCGAGGGCGGTGGTGTCACCCCCAAGGCCCATGGGACCTATACCGGTAGCATTTATGGCCTTTAGCAATTCCTTTTCCATCTGGGCCAGTTGGGGATCGGGGTTGGCAGAACCCACCGGCCTGGCGATGGCCTTCTTTGCCAGCACGGTCACCAGATCAGAGGTGCCCCCTATACCAACGCCGATAATTCCGGGAGGGCAGGGCTTTGATCCGGACGCAATCACTCTGTCCAATACGTATTTTTTGAGGGCCGTGACACCATCTGCAGGAATAAACATATTCATTGCACTCATATTCTCGGAACCGGACCCTTTGGGTAACATGAGGATCTCCAGGTGGGAGGCCTCTTCATCAAATTCCCAGTGGATAACAGGCAATCCGTCCCCTACGCTGGTCTGAGGATTGATCCGCGTCAAGGCATGAGTAGAGCTGCCGCGGAACGGATGTTCCAGGGTAGCCCTCTCCGCCCCCTTTTTGAGGGCCTTCCCCACCTTGGCCCCGTCAACCGGAAATTGACTCCCTATGGTCACAAAATAGATCGGAAGGCCTGTGTCCTGACAGATCAAAAGATCTTCCTCTTCCGCCACCTTGATATTTTCAAGGATGGTCTTGAAGATCCCCTTGGCCGTGTCATTGGTCTCTCTTTGATAGGCCTTCTCAAGTGCCTCTCTGACATCGGGCGGAAGATTTTTCAACGCCTTGATGTAGAGTTCCCTTGCCACGTCCTCTACCAATTGATAACTGAATTCCGCCATACCATCGCTCCTTATTTATTCGCCATTTCCCGTTGATGTTATATTTTTCTCTACATCTTTTCTGACGCTTTCCACGTGTTTCCTCATGGATTTCTCTGCCCGGACGGGGGTTTCCTGTTCAATAGCCTCCAGAATTTCGTAATGCTCGCGGACGGTCTGCTCGGGCCTCCCCGGGAGGCCAACTGTCCGAAGCCTGACCATTTGGAGGTGGGCGTTTACGGTTTTCATCATGCCTTTAAGAAGGTCGTTGTCACAGGCTTCAAGCAGCAAGGCATGAAACTCAACATCAGCAGGGGTATATTTCAGAAGCCTATCGTCCCTTCTATCGGTGGCGCTGATCTCTTTTAGGCAGTGCCGGAGGCGATCAATAAGCTCCTGGTCCATGTTTTCTGTCGCCAGCCTCACAACCAACCCTTCCAAGACCTCCCGGACGTGAAGCAAGTCGATGACTTTTTTGTTTGACTGGGAGACTACGAAGGCGCCGCGTCTAGGGAAAATCTCCACGATACCCTCGTGTTCCAGGCGAAGCAGGGTTTCCCTGATGGGGGTCCGGCTGACTCCCAAGGATTCTGCCAGTTCTTCTTCGTTTATTTTTTTGCCCGGTTTTATTTCCCTTAAAATAATCCTCCTTTTCAGGATATCGTAGACCTGGTCTCTCAAGTTGTGACGTTCCAATAACTCTTCCATGAGGTCGACCTCTTCTTAAAAATACATAGGATTCCCGCCCCCCGACCCGTCAGAACAATATTGAGAGGAGGTCCAAAAATCGGTTTATTGTATTTTGTGTATTGTATAATGAATTGTATATCCAAGTCCTGTCAAGAAAAATTTTTAAACCTTTGAAAAACGTCGCCCCTTGAAGTGTTTTCTTGCAAGTGCACCGTATACAGACAGCACCAGGACAACGAAAAATATCTCGCTGATTCTGATAACGTTTTCAGGCAGGTCGGGGTAGACGATGGGCGCCAGATAACGTGCGATGAAGGAGTTTCCGTATCCCGTTCCCTTAACAGCGGAGGCGTTTAAGTAATTTTCCAGGTAGGTCAATGGGCAGTACCAACCAAAGAGGTTGATAATGAGCGAGAAAAGAAGCCCTCCCAGGTGAACAAAGACAACCTTTGGCCATTTCCACACAAGAAGCAGTCCAAATACGATAAAGAGGATCCAGAGAAAATGAAACAGGATCGTCAGATCTGTCAGCACGTGATGGAGCATGATACTGGTTGCGGGTTATTGGATTGATGATTGATGATTGATGATCAAGAACCCTGCGCTTCGGAATAATTGCATCACCTTGCTCAGGTTCTTCTCTATCTCCGCCGGCTTCAGCTCCAGCGTAATGGTCTTTTGGTATCCGATTTCATTCAGTTTCTGAAAGATCGCCTCAAAATCAACGATCCCCTCCCCAACCGGGAGGTGGAGGTCTTCGGACGGGGAATTTCCCCCACGATTATCGTGGATGTGGACATGTTTGATTCGGTCCGGATACCGGTCCAGGAGCCCTATTGCTGTATTCTTTTCTGCAAGAAGTTGGGCGTGTCCAAGATCCAGGGTCAGTCCCAAATCGGGTAAGGCCTTGAAGACCGGGGCCAGATGCAATGCGGTCTCACTCAGGTTTTCAAGGCAGATGGTGATTCCCATCTCTTTTGCCCTGTCAATAACCCTCCTGAGAAACCCGATCTTATAGTCAATCAATTCGGGACTCACAAACCGGGCATCGAGATAGAGATGGACCGTAAGAAGCCGCATACCCAGTTCGGACATGATTGCGAGAATCCGCATCAGCTTTGGAAGATAGGTGTTTTCAAGGGTTTCCGGATTATTGGGGTCCCCTTCCCGGGGACCGTGACACAGGTAATAGATGCCCAGTTTTTTTCTGAGGTCCTGATACGCGGCTATGTGGTCGGAAAATTTTTCCGGATCAACAATGGGAATTTCAGCGAACGGAAGTCCCAGTGCATACAGGCGCCTAACATCATCGGGACTCCTGGCCGTTCCGCCAAGATGGATCGTATTACCCACGTATCATTCCCCGTCAAAAATTGAACAGTCCATTCTCATAGACCACCACCCGCTTTCCTGTTTTCAGGTGGGCGGTGACCATTTTTTTCTCGGTGTTCACCAGGTCCCAATGGAGTGCTGAGTCATTAAAACCCAGTTTCTTTTTCATCTCCGGGGTGAGTTCCGATGCGTCTCCGTCATAGGTGTCTGCGTAGGACATACCAAGAGCCAAATGACAGCTGCCGTAACGGCCCCCGAAATTTTCGTCATAGAGTGTATTGGCCATAAAACGGTTTATCTTGGAAAACCGCTTGTCTGTCAGGGCAAACTCACCAACCCTGCCGGCCCCCCTGTCCATTGCCAGTTGCTTGACAGTAAACTCTTTTCCTTTTCGCGCCTCTACCGCTACGACCTTCCCCCTTTTAAAGGTGAGCCGCACCCCTTTCACATAGTTTCCGCTTCGAAAAGAGGGCTGGTCCGAATAATAGACACCCTCTGTTCCCCGCCAGTCAGGAGAAACAAAGATTTCAAAACTGGGGATGTTGTGCCCCGACACCCCAAGCCATTTTCTTCGTTCCCCAGGCCTGATCTTGAGATCCATATTCTCCGACTCGATATGGTAGTGCTTCACGTCCATGCTGTTCACCCACGTCTTGATGGAAATCGCGTTTCTGAAGATGGTCTTCCACTCCCTGACCGGATCGGCCTTGTCCAGGTAGCAGGCCCTGACAACCTGATTTGTATACTGCCTGAGCGTGAGCCCCGCCTTCTTTGCCTGAGCCGCTGTCTCAAGGGAACAGATGGTCCAGCCAAACAAACCTTCTTCCTCCCGCTTCCAGAGGAGATCCCGCAGCGGTTTTCTTGCAACCACGGCCTTTCCGATCCTCTTGGGGTCAATATCGCTTAAATGGGTCAGCGACTCGGGGGCCCGGATACTGATATTTCCGTTCAGACTCTTAAAAAATTTTTCTTCCCAAGGCCCTTTGAAGACCAGTTGTTTGTCATTGGCCTTCTTGTAAAAGTTATGTTCCATTACAGATGTGGCACCAAACCGCATGACCGGGTTCATTCCCGAATCCAAAATCCTGCCTTGGAGAATTTCAGCCAGTTTAATGGCTGCCTGGTCAAATTGAATCAGGACAATTTCATTTTTCTTGAATCTTTCTTTCCTTGCGGTCCTCAGGCCCCACATGAGGACATCCGCGTAATTATTCATCTGTTTCTTTGTCAGCATTTTGACCTCCTGAAGAAAATTAAAAATTAACAATCAAAAATCATAGTCTATGCCCTGGTCCTTTTTGACGCCCCAACTCCCAA
>JABMQV010000691.1 GCA_013203065.1 Desulfobacteraceae bacterium
GATTCCATTATCTCCTTGGGTTCGTGCCTTAGTCTTATCTTAGAGATTTTACCGTCTTTTACTTCCTTGGGAATGTAAGCGAGTTGTCTTTTCCCGGGCTGCTCCCCTTTGGGTTTATCGACCGTCATGGAGGCCTTCTTCATTTCCCCGTCAAACCTTTGAATCTTTTTCTCGGTAACCCTTTTTTCGGCCGCCTCTTTTTGGGCTTTGGCTTCCGCCACCTTTCGCTCGGCTTCCGAGTCCTTTATCCTGGTCTCCATCGATTGTTGATTTTTCTTTCGCTCTCTTGTCAATCGTTCCAATTCCTGTTCGATGCCCTTCTTCCTCTTTAACTCTGCCTGTAAGGCCCTTTGTTCGGCCAATTCTTTGCGCGCTTTCTCCTCGGCCGCCTTTCGCTCCGCTTCCAGGGCCTTTATCCTGGCCTCCATCAATTTTTTATTTTTGTCCTGTTCTTCCGCTGCCACACTAATCTGCTTCTCTAACCTTTGCTTCTCATCAATTAGTGCTTTTTCCTTTTTCTGAAAATTCGGCTTTGCCTCCAGGAGCCGTTTCATCTGCTCCATGAGTTCCTCATTTTTTTTCATTTTCTCCCGCATCATCTTGAGTTCCCTGGCACGGGCGGATTCTTTCTCAAGAAGCCTTTCTTCTTCTGCCGCAGCAGCTGCCTGAACCCGCGCTGGAACAAAAATGAAGTCCCCGCGGTCCAGGTCGGGGTTGTTGATCTTGCCATATTGGGGGTGTTGTTGACGGTGCGTATAGTTTACCACTTTGTCCGAAAGATACATTCCCAACTCTGAACCGGTGATATATCCGTCACCGGTAAGGTCGGCGTCACCCTCCAGGCCAATCAAAAAAGTACGTTTGAACATGCTCTTGTCGGGCACCTCCTCATCTTCCCGGCCTGCGGTTATAAACTGCCGGACCGGCAGGGAGCTTTTCTCGCTGACATCATGAGGAACCGCCCTCACCAGGGCAAATAGAGAACCGGAAAAACAGGAATCAAACAGCATCAACACGTGTCTTGCCTTCATCCGCAGGGAGGCCGATTCAATATCCCTCATGCTGATGGCATGGGTGGCAAACCCCATTGGGTTTCGGTCTTTGATCGGGCAGTCGGCAGGAATGATATACCCCATCTTTGACCTGTCAGCCAGGGTTTCCGTCTCACCGTGACCCGCGTAGTAAAACAGGACGGCCCGGTCCTGGTCATTGCCGATCTTATAGACCAGTTCGCTCAATGCCGTTTCCATCTCCCGGGAGGTGAGATCAAGCTTAAGGGTCACCTTGAAACCCATCTCCTTCAGTTTTTGAGCGACCTCTTTCGCGTCGTTGGCGGCGTTCGGGAGTTTTGGCCACCACTCATAATCGCTTATTCCCACCACAAGGGCATGGTACTCATTGTATAAACTCACCTTTTGCCCCTGTTTGGAGACAACGCTGATGCCGCGGGTGGCACCGAAAAGACAGAGAGGAGTAAGGAGAAGGATTCCTGATATCAAGAGGGCAATAAGGAAGGAGATGCTTTTCATGGCAACCCCACGGACAGTAAGGGTGGGATTAAGGGTTTCGGAAAAATGTTACATGATCCGAAACCGGGATGGTTATGATTTTCATTCTGGCCAGGCACCCCAATAGTTTACTAAAGAAGATATCCAATCGTCAATAAAAAGCTCCAACGAATTGATTTATCTCACACTTCATGGGATCTAATTTCATCGTTTGCGCAAGTTCTAAGGAACCGGTAGGTAGCCGGAATTCGTAACAAAGGACCGGTCTTCTGTCCCAGACGAAGCTCCCGCGCTGTTTACCCCCACAAGCGCGAAATAATAGATGGTGTTGTCGCTGAGTTCGGTTATGGATGCGCTCGCCGACACGGCATCATTCCCTGATCCGACGCTCGTAATCGTTGTGGTCATCCCATAATTCTGGGTCGTCCCATATCTGAAATAATAGGTTGTGGTGGCGCCATTCGGATTCACCGTGCCGTTCAGCGTGGCGGAACTGGTGCCCACGGAGGTCGCCGATCCGGTGGTGACGGTCGGTTTTGAAACGGGGCACAAACTGGTCTTAAAGGTCTGATCTTCTCCATACGAGGTCCCTTGGCTGTTTACGCCCACCAGTCGATAGTGATAGGTGGTGTTGCAGTCGAGACCGGTTATGGATTCACTCACTGACACATTGCTGCTCCCTGAACCGGCATTCTTGCCTGTTGTGCTTGACCCGTAACTCGTGCTCGTTCCATA
>JABMQV010000692.1 GCA_013203065.1 Desulfobacteraceae bacterium
CGAGGGTTTATCCCGATGAGGCTGAACGCCTTGGTCTGGTCACCAAGGCCTGCGACCCGGATGAACTCATGCCCACCGTGATGGCCTTTGCTCAAGAACTGGCCACAAAACCACCCCTTGCCGTCATAAACATCAAAAAGGCCATTTATGAGGGGAGCAACAGGACTTTGCCAGACGGCCTTCTCTTGGAGAGGGACCTGTTTTTTGAGACCCTGCGAAGTGATGAGGCCTTAGAGATCATGCGTTTGTATGTGGCGACAGGTCAGGACCGTGAAAAACTGACTGCCCTGGTGGAAAAGGTGGGTCGGGATCCTGAAAAAATCGCGGCCTTGCTTGCAGAGGAACAAAAGGAGTGAGCGTCATGGATCGATTTTCGCTTTACGAAACCCCAATAGTTACAGAGACAGGGTAAAGGGAGACTTTGAAAATGCCCGAGGAATCAGAATTGACTTACTTTTCAGATCTCATCGAATACCAAGGGAAAGTCCTGGACGAAAAACCCTACATCCTTTGGGATAAGGAAACAATCAGCTTTTCGGAGTTCTACCGGTGCACCTGTCGGGCGGCCAACGGCCTCACTGCCCAAGGCGTAGCGGCGGGGGATGGTGTAGCTATTCTCATGGAAAACTGTCCGGAATACCTTTACATATTCTACGGGATTCCCCAGGGAGGATACTACAGCGTGCCCGTAAATGTTTCCCTGAAAGGTGACGGGCTTCATTTTATTCTCACGCACGCTGACGTGAAATATCTGATTGTGGACGACACCCTATACCCTAAGGTTATGGAACTTGAAAATCCTCTGGAAGCCGTAAAGAAGATATTCGTCCGCCGCACCACCGGAAAACCGTTGCCACAGGAAACCCTGGACTTGAAAGAACTCTTTGATGCCCCACCTGAAAGACCCCATCACACTATGGAGGAAGGGGCCATTTCATTCCTCATGTACACCTCGGGGACAACGGGTTTTCCCAAGGGGGTCGTGAATAGAAACCGCCCCGGAATGGTTGAGTGGTTTAAATATGTGGCCTCCCTTATGGTCAACCCCGAGGAAGATATCCTCTATACCTGTCTCCCCCTTTATCACGCCAATGCCCTTATATTGACGGCGGGTTGGGCCATGTCGGGCGGGGTATCCTTCGGGCTGGACAAAAAATTCTCCGCATCAAGATTCTGGGACCGTATCAGACATTACGGGGTTACCCAGTTCAATGGCCTCGGGGCCATGATTCCCATCCTGATGAAACAGCCGGAAAGACCCGATGACCGGGACAACCCCGTACGTATTGTCCATTCAGCGGCCTGCCCGGCCAACCTCTGGGAACCATTTGAAAAACGCTTTAACGTAAAGATCTGGGAAGGCTACGGTGCAGTGGATGGCGGTGGCGTCACCATCTCCAATCCCGGAGACGCGCCTGTGGGGTCAGTGGGGAAACCCGCCCTCCACATTGTGTGGAAGCTGGTGGATAACGACGGTAACGAGGTGGATCAGGGGGAAGTGGGGGAACTGATTACACAGGTCCTGGACAAAAAAACTGGTGGTGTTGAGTACTACAAAAATCCCAAAGCTTCGGCAGAGAAGGTTAAAGGAGACTGGCTCCACAGCGGTGATCTTTTTTATGCCGACAAGGATGGCAATCTCTACTTTGTGGATCGAAAGACCGATTCCTTACGCCGGCGCGGGGAAAACATCTCTTCGTGGGAGGTGGAGAACGTGGTGGAAAAACACCCGGCAGTGGCTGAATGTGCCGTGTTTGGGGTCCCCTCTGAGCTTGGTGAGGATGAGGTTATGATATGGGTAAAACCCGGAGAAGGGGTTGAACTTGACCTCGAGGATCTCATAGGATTTTGTGCCGAAAGCATGGCCTATTTTATGGTGCCCCGCTACGTGGACGTGGTGGATGACATTCCGCGAACCACCACCTTAAGAGTGAAAAAAGCCCGGTTAAAAAAGCGGGGTGTCACCGAACGGACGTGGGATCGGGAAAAGGAGATGCCACAGTTTAAACTCAAAAACGGGTAAAAGATTTGGTAGCGGTTCACCTGAACCTTTGAACCCCAATGCCAAGGAAGGCGTAGAACTGTGACCATTGATGAGGTAAAAAAAATCTGTTTTGTGGGCGGAGGGACCATGGGGTCTTACAATTCACTGGTTTCTGCCCCGGCCGGTTCCCTTATTTTGGAGGCCCTGATGCTGGTTATCGAAGGATATGCAAATCTCAAAGATGTGGATCGTTCATGGATGTTGACGCACAGTCCTGATCTCGGACCTTTTGGTATGATGGATAGAAAGGGATTGGATGTTGTGATGCGGGAGCTTGAAGAGCGCGCCCAGACCATAGAGTCCCTGACCGGTAATACCGGGGTTGCGGCTGAGGCAGCAGAAAGGACATCAGGTTTCCTGCGACCCTATGTGGAAAGAGGAGAACTGGGTGAAAAAAACGGAAAAGGATTTTACACCTATCCCGATCCGATCTATCAAAGCCCCGAATTCCTGACCGGAGAGATATAGATGATGAGAAATAGAGGAGGCGGAAAATGAGCGACAACGTCTACATCATTGGGATCGGCATGATAAAGTTTGGCAAACACCTTGAAAAGGGTGTCAAGCAACTAACGGGCGAGGCCCTCAACCTCGTAGTTAAAGACAGTGGTCTTGGCATGGATGATTTAGAGGCTGCCTGGTTTTCCAATACCGGCTGGGGTATATCCGGGTTTCAACACTCCATTCGGGCACAGGTGGCGCTCTCTGCCAACGGTCTGGACAAGATCCCCATGATCAATGTTGAAAATGCCTGTGCCAGCGGCAGCACGGCCCTTCACTCGGCCTGGGCTGCCGTCAAGGCGGGGATTTACGATTGTACCCTGGCCATAGGTACCGAAAAGATGTACTTTGAAGCGCAGAAAAAA
>JABMQV010000693.1 GCA_013203065.1 Desulfobacteraceae bacterium
CCGACCTGGTTAAACCGGAAATTCGAAGCACTAACACCACAGCATTTCATGAGAAAGATCCTGGTCATTTCTTCCCTGTTTCTCCTTATCGCTGTCCTGTTTTTCAAAGAACATCATCAAAAGAGGCCCACCGACCCTCTCTCTGAGGGATGTCTCTATTGTCATGCCAAAGTAAACGATCCAGACCCTTCCCATCCTGTTTCAGCCTTCGGATGTCACAGCTGCCATCTGGGAAACAAATATTCTCTGAATAAAAAACGGGCGCATTTCGCCATGGCCCGCAATCCGGGAGACCTCCGGGTGGCAACTCGGACCTGCGGGCGCGAAGGGTGCCATCCTGATATCGTCACCCGTGTAAAAAATGGTGTAATGGCCACCAACAGGGGAATTCTAAAGACCTTACAGGAAAAATTTCTGCGGGCAAGGGGAGAGTCCGGCGACATAAGGAGAATAGGGGTGAGTGACCTGATGGGAGAGAGCCCCCCTGATAACATCGCCATCGATCATTACCGAAAAATGTGCGGTGGCTGCCATCTCTGGAAAAAGAGAGGTGATCGCGAGGGAGAAGTGGGAAGAAGGGGAGGGGGCTGCAGTGATTGTCACGTGCTTGATGAAGATAAAGGGGGTTCCGGGAAGACCGGAACGTCCCATCATCCCGAGATGACCACGAGGATCCCCTCCGAGAACTGCGTCAAATGTCACAACAGATCGGCCAGGATAGGGCTTTCTTACTTTGGAAGGTTTGAATCTGCCGGCTATGGCACCCCCTACAGGGGAAGAAGGCTAAGCAGCCGGAGGTTATCAGGGAATCGTTTCTTTATGAATCTACAGGCAGACGTCCATTTCAGCAAGGCGGGAATGGTCTGTATTGATTGCCACACAGCCACGGGACTGATGGGGGACGGCAAACAATACGACAACATGAAGGCCCAGGTGGATATCACTTGCGAAGCCTGTCATTTACCCCAATTTTCTAAGGTGTCAGTTGATGATAGGCTTGCAAAACGACTTGTCTCATTGAACAGGAGGATCCCGGGTGTTGAGAGGGGGCTTGTGGGGCTCAGCAAGAAAGGGACACCCCTATACAACCTGCAACAAAACGACAAAAAGGTCTTGTTTTTCCGGAAGATGGACGGGCACCCCATTGAGATGGAGGTTGGCTCCTTTAAAAAAGCCTATCACAACCTGCCCGGCCACGAGCGCCTTTCCTGTCAGGCCTGCCATAGCGTCTGGATGCCCCAGTGTTACGGGTGTCACCTGACGTATCGCAGATCCGAGCGCCAAACAGACTGGCTGACCGGAGAAGAGAGGGCGGGGAAGTGGAAGGAGGCAAGGTCCTATCTCCGCTTTTCCAAACCGGCCCTGGGGATAGATGTTGACGCCCGCGTCTTTCCAATTGCCCCGTGCCAGGTCTTCGTCTCCATCTTTGACGCGTCCGGTGGATATGGTAAGGAGGAAGCATTTACGGTTTTAACCGTTTCAGCCTTTGACCCCCACACGACTTCCGGAAAATCGCGTGGATGCTTGGAATGCCACGGTGATCCAAAGGTGCTGGGGCTGGGAGAAGGCATTTTTTCTCAACGAGGTGAAACGGAGGTGTTCAGGCCAACCTATGATGGCGCTTCCTCACTGCTGGGGATCCCTTTTCCCTTGGATGGGTTTGTGGGCCTTAGCGAAAACTCAGCGGTGGCGGGTCCGTCAAAGGGTGCAAGGCCGTTTGACCGGATGGAAATAAAAAAAATCCTCTCGGTGAACCCCTGCCTCGGCTGCCATGATCGCTATGATGATGTGATTTACCATGATTTTCCTTCATCCGTGAAACGTTTTAAGGGCGACACAGCGTTGCCGTGCAGATAAAGGTTCAGAGGTTCAGGGTTCAACGTTCAGGGTTAGGGACAAAAAAGGGATTGAAGACCGGAAGTTCAGGGGGAATGATCAGTAATCAGTGGTCGATAATCGATAGTTAAATTCTTTGTTTTCCTTCGTCACTCGTCACTCCTTGATCGTCATTCGATTACTATTACGC
>JABMQV010000694.1 GCA_013203065.1 Desulfobacteraceae bacterium
TCTATGGCAGCGCAACCGAGGCCGGTGAGATCAGAGAGAATACGGACCTATTGAAGGAGGCCGAGGAACTGGGGAAAAAACTGGCTGTCAAATGAAACAGCCGGTCAATCCCCATAGTATTATCCTCACACTCGCATAGGCGTATACCCCCGCCAACAGATCGTCCAGTACAATCCCCAATCCCCCTTTGATCCTCTCTGCTTGTCTGATGGGAAAAGGCTTGAGGATATCGAAAAACCGGAATGCGAAAAAGCCCAACCCGAGGGCCAGCCAGGAAGACGGCAAAAGCAGCATGGTGAGAAGAAACCCCGCGACCTCGTCAATCACCACCTCTTTAGGATCCTTCCGATCCATCAGCTTATGGGTAAGATCTGAGGCCCAGATAGCCGCACACGTTACGGCTGCAAGAATAAAGAGGTGATACCACAGTCCGGCATATTGCAGCACCAGGACGAGGGGTACAGCGGCCAGGGACCCAAAGGTCCCTGACACCACAGGGAAAAGACCCGCCCCAAACCAGGTGGATAAAATCAGGGCAGTCTTTCCTGAAGGACCGGTTTGTCTAAAGATCTCTTTTAAGGGCAAGCTATCAGGTTGAGGCCTTGACATCAGGCAGGTATGGGATTCATGTATCAGTTCTACCTATTTATTCAAACTCATGACCCAGGAAAAAATTTCCTTTAAAGGGCGATTGTTCTCTAAGGCAATCTTCCGGCAAACCTCGTATTCCGGCAGGAAAAAGACGGACCCATCGCTGTTTACGGCCTTCTTGGCTTTGATCTTTCCCCAGGGGCTGTCCACCTCCACCACGGAGCGTTCCAGCAGCTTTCTCTGGCTGTACCGGAATCGAATACCAAGGGTCGTGCTTTCTTTGAAAAGGATCTTCATCAAGACATCTTTTTGATCGGGCCGGCCAATGACCTGGACCTGAACCCCGGGTCTCCCCTTCTTCATCTGAACGGGAAAAAAGACCACATCCAGCCCCCCCGCATCAAACAGCCGCTCCATGAGATATCCTAAGACCTCAGGGCTCGTATCATCCAGATTCGTCTCCAGGACAACCACCGTGTCCACTTCTGTTTCGTCCTGTTGATGACCAATGAGTATCCTCGCCAAATTGGGTCTGTCCGGGAGATCCCTTTTTCCGATCCCATATCCGATGCCGTGGATAACCATCGGAGGCATCGGCCCGAAAGATGTGGCCAGCCCCTTCACCAGGGCTGCTCCGGTGGGCGTGACCATTTCATGGGGAAGGCCCGAGTCGAATACAGGGACATCTTTCAACAGGGCTGCAGTGGCGGGTGCGGGAAGCGGTATCCTTCCATGGGATGACCCCACAAAACCTGATCCGAGGGGAAGGGATGAGACAAAGAGCGCCTGAATCCCCAGACATTCAACACCATATACGGCCCCCACAATGTCTACGATCGAATCTACGGCGCCTATTTCGTGGAAATGGACTTCTTCGGCCGGAAGGTTATGGATCTCCCCTTCGACCCTTGCCAGGTCTTCAAATATCTGAACGCTCTTTGCCTTGACCGTGTCAGTAAATTGACCCTGCTCAATGATTTCCCGGATTTCCCTGAGGCCCCTCGGCGGTTGTTCCTCATCTTCTGGTATGACCACAAACCGTGTGCCAAAAATATGTTTTCGACCCTCCCGGAACGTATCCAGCCGGAAGCCTTCGAGTGGCAGTGTCGCAAGATGCCCTGAGAACTCGTCAAAGGGAAGTCCCGAATCCAGCAGTGCGCCAAGGAACATGTCACCACTGATCCCCGAGAAACAGTCAAGATAGGCTATCTTCATCTATACTCTCACAGTTTCCAAACGCTACAGGACTTCTGCGATAAGTTCCGAAATATCTTTTATTTCGATCTCATCTTCTTTATTCACCGTCTTGCGACTGTCCTCCAGCATGGAGATGCAGTAGGGGCAGGCCGTAGCAAGGATGGGCGCCCCGGTCTCACACGCCTCGTGTATCCTCAGGTCTGAAAACCGCCATTCGGGTTTGGTTTCCATCCACAGACGACCTCCTCCGGCACCACAGCAAAGGCTCTCCTTCCTGTTCCGGTTCATCTCCACCAGGTTGCCACCGGTCACGGCTGAAATCAATGCGCGGGGCTCATCATAGACCTCGCTGTGCCGCCCAAGGTAGCAGGGGTCGTGGTAGGTGACTTTCCTGTCCAACGTTCCGGACAACTTAAGCTCCCCTGCCTCAAGAAGGCCAGCCAACAACTGGGTGTAGTGGATCGCCTCAAACTCTCCGCCCAGGTCGGGATACTCCTGGGTGAAGGTATAGTAGCAGTGGGGGGATGTGGTTATAACTTTTTTGACCCCTTTGTCTTTGTAAAGGCTGATGTTCTTCTCAGACATGCTGCCAAAAAGCTCCTCATCCCCGATCTTCCTCATTGACTCGGCGCAGCAGCTCTCTTCCTCACCAATTACACCGAAGCTTACACCGGCAGTCGAAAGGACTTTGCTCATGGCCTTGGCGATTTTCCGGCTCCTGGCGTCATAGGCTGACGTACAACACACGAACAGCAGATACTCTTTATCCTCTCCGTAGGCCGGGACATCGAGGCCTTCCATCCAATCCGTCCTTTTTTCTCTCGGTTCCGACCATGGATTGCCGTTGCTGTGGACACTTCCGGTGGTCGTTCGGAGGACACCGGGTATGGCGCCTGTCTCGGCGATCATCGCCCTCATGGCCTTTATCACATCGATGATGGTCACCCCGCGTGGGCATCTCAACACGCACTTATTGCAGGTGGTGCATCCATAGAGGATATCATCAGACTCATATCCCTCAACACCCAGCTGGGCCATCCTGATCAAACGCCGAACATTGAAGGGACCCTCCACGAAACGCCATGGGCAGGAACCGGCGCACATGCCGCACTGCATACAGAGATTCAGCTTTTCAGCGCCCATTGCAACCAGGGCCTCATTCACTTCATAAAACGGGGTTAACGCTTCCATATTATCAACGACTCCTTCCAATATAAGAATAATCCAAAATCGTCATCCGGTCCGGTCCTCAAAAAAGAATGTGATTTTTTTAACAAACCCCCCTTTTAATGTCAACACGCGAATCCCCCGCGCCCTCAGATAATGAATGCATAATAGAGTCCTTATTCGCTGAAAGGATCTGCCTTTCGGAAATCGGGCAAGAACGGAGAAGCACCCTGACCATCCTTGGGAGGTTTTTCAGGAAACTGAACAAAGAGATGTTCGAAACCAAGCTCCTTTGCGTGGATGTAGACCCGCTGGAACTCCTCTTCGGTAACTGCCCGATTCAATGCCTCTTCCCTTTGGGGCAAGACAGGATGGTATTGAGACATGAGACTGACAGGGAGCCCCCTCCCAAATTCCACAAAAAGAGCGGTTAGGGCATTGATTGAATTCTCCACATTTCCGGGGAGGATCAGGTGTCTGACCAAGACGCCTTTTCCAGCA
>JABMQV010000695.1 GCA_013203065.1 Desulfobacteraceae bacterium
GCTTTACGCTCTCTTACGGGCAAGTTTTACGCCCGAAAAACGGAACCCCTAATCCCCTAGTTTCAAAGGGCTAAAGTGTTACGATTGAAAGGCAAACTACTTTACGTGCAATAGTTCACCGGTGAATAAAGCCCTTGACAGGATAAACAGGATAACAGGATAGTTATGCTTTCAAGAAGAAGCCCCTGAATGATCCAGTTGATCAAAAAATCTATCACAACCTGAGAGAGGCAGAGCAAGGGAATATGGAGAACTGACAGAGAAAGTCATTGGGTGTGCTTATCGTGTTTACAACAAAAACAGTTCATCCCGGAACTTAAATCAGTGAGGCGAATCATAAAAACTCATGAAGTTCAATGAGTGAATTACCTCGTTGCCGCGAGAAAGCCAGTAGGGCTGATTCTGAATATTGGAGAAAGCAAGGTTGATGTGAAACGCAAGATCAAGGATTTGAAGGAATAGATCAACAAGATAAGAAAAATAATCGTGTTCATCCCGTTAATCCTGTCAAAAACACACGAACTGTTACCCGGAGTTTTTGTCCGATTAAGAACTGAGGTCCCAATCCACCGGTTCATCTTCGGATAGGATCGCAATAGCCCGTAAGGGAGATCCCGTTCCTTTCCGAATCCTCAGTGGCAGCGCAATAAAGGTAAACCGTTTACCAACCAATTTGTCCAGGTTGCAAAGGTTCTCCATGTGCGTGACACGTCGTTCACTGCAAACGGTATGACACGGGTAGGTCTTGTCCAGAAACATATCCGGGCTCGTGTTGTCCACGCCAAAGTTGACCACACCCTTGTCGATGATGAATTCGGTGGCCTCCTTGGTCAGACCCGGCTGATGTGAGGCGTATTCGGGCTTGCCGTAATAATTGTCATAATGGCCGGTGTAAAACAACACCGTGTCTCCCTTCTGAATATCCAGATTCCATTGTTTAAGCTCGGCCTCGATCTTTTCAGGTCCGAATTGGGTCTGCACCGGAACATCACTCATATCCAGGCAAATGGCCGAAGTGATACAGTGCTCCAGGGGGATCTCGTCCACGGAGGCTGCATCCGGATCAGTAGAGAGATGGCTGATGGAATCGATATGGGTGGGTCCGTGATCGCACATCATAATGCCGCTTGATTGGTAGGAAAACCCGGTCCCGATGGTGCGCCTGGATTCGTCATGAGACATATGTTCCCAGATCACCGTCTTGGCATGACCCGGATAGACGGGCATACCCGTATAAATCTCTTGGCTAAGATCAATAACTTTTCCTTGAATCTTCATGTTTTGCCCTCCTGTCTATTTCATCAAATGAATTTCTGATTTAATGTGCGGTCCATCCCGCATCCACCAGAAGCACGTGCCCGGTAACCAGAGAGGAAGCGGGTGAGGCCAGATAGATCACTGCTCCCACGACATCTTCGGGCTTTCCGAGTTTCTTGAGCAAATTCTTCGCCAGGGCATATTCACGAAATTGGGGATCGGCCAGAAAACCTTTTGAGAGCTCTGTCTCGATAAACGTTGGCGCCACACCGTTGACCAGGATTCCGTGGGACGCCCACTCCAACGCCAGGACCTTGGTCACCAGATCGAGCCCCGCTTTGCTGGCACAGTATGCCGAGCGTTTTATCAAGGCAACGGTACCTGTCTGAGAACTGATATTGATGATCCTCCCCCCCCGTCCTTGATCTATCATGACCCTGCCGACCGCCTGTGACAGGAAAAAACTCGCCTTCAAATTAATATCCATGATCTGGTCCCATGCCTCGACAGTCACATCTAAGGCTTCCTGGGGGATATTGATTCCGGCGTTGTTGACAAGAATATCGACCCCTCCCAGTTTCTCCCCTAATTCCTCCACGACAGACTGAATCCCATCCGTCGCCGTAAGGTCCGCTGCGACAGCACCGGACCGCCGCCCCAAGGACGTGATCTCCTCGGCCACTGCCTCCAGTTCGGACAAGGTTCTGGATATCAACCCCACGTCGGCCCCAGCCTCGGCAAGGCCCAGAGCTATTGCCTTTCCGATACCCCGTCCGGCCCCCGTGACCATGGCGACTTTCCCTTCAAGGTCAAACATCTTTCCCTTCATGGTGTAACCTCTCCGTAAATTACGTCTCGGAATTTCTACAACTTATTGAATTTGCAAATATTTACTGAGGCTTGGCAGTCTTGCCTCACACATGGAATAATGGAATGATGGAAATTCGTCTTCTACCGAATGAATTAGATCCGAATTTCTCATTTCTCTTATGATTTGTCAACTTGATTTTCCCAATAACCCATTCCGTCAATTCCCCAAAACC
>JABMQV010000696.1 GCA_013203065.1 Desulfobacteraceae bacterium
ATGGTTCGAAGGAATTCAAAGGAGTGCCGCTTTTTTTGTAGCGGATAGACATCGGGTTCGGCCCATCCCAGGACCTTGATCTCATTGGCCTGAAGCTCTACTTTTTGGCCCTTACCAGGGGATTCGGCCAGGGTCCCAACGACCTTGATCGAACAGCCGGTGGTCAACCTGAGGACATCCTCATCGTAGTTCGTCAACCCTTGGGCTGCTATGATCTGGATGGACTCCAGGCAGGACCCGTCATTGAGTTCAATAAAAGAAAACCCGCCTTTTGAATCCCTCCTGGTCCTGACCCAGCCCATGAGCGTGAATCTGGTGCCGATCTCTTCAGAAGAAAGAGCGTCAGCGACTCTGGTCCTTTGCAAAACCTATCACCCCCCACCCGGTCAAACCGGCGCTATAGGATTGAAAATTGACTATTGATAATTTTCGATTCAAAAACAGCATAAAAACAAGAGCCCGTAGGATCAGAAGCCAAGATCCAAAATCTAAAATCCAAATTGTGGTTACCCCTGTTTCTTTTTAAACTCACCCATAAATTCCACCAGGGCCTTCACGGCCTCAAGCCCGGTGGCATTGTAAATGGAGGCCCGGCAACCACCTACGGAACGATGCCCTTTGAGACCCCCCAGTCCCTCCTTCAGGCCCTCTTCTACAAATCTTTTTTCAAGATTTTCATCGGGAAGTCTAAAGGTCACATTCATCAATGAGCGGCTGTCCCTTTCGGCGGTACCCACATAGAAGTCGGACTGGTCAATGAAATCATAGATGACGGTCCCCTTTTCTCTATTCACCTGCTCCATGGCTTCCAATCCGCCGACGGTTTCCTCAAGCCATTTCAAAACCAGATTGATGGTGTAGATTACGAAGCAGGCCGGGGTATTGAACATGGAGTTCTTTTCTGCAAGGGTGGTATATTTTAACATGGTGGGGAGGTTTTCCGGCACCCTCTCCAACATATCCTCTCGTATAATCACCATAGCGGTGCCGGAGGGGCCTATGTTTTTCTGCGCCCCCGCATAGATCAAGCCAAAGGGCGTGACGTCAAAGGCACGACTCATGATGTCCGAAGACATGTCGCAGATGAGAGGGATGTCGCCGCTAACCGGGTACTGGCTCCACTGGGTCCCCTTGATCGTGTTGTTTGAGGTGAAGTGCAGGTAGGCGGCATCCTCATCCACCTGAAAATTTTTTGGTATGTAGGTAAAGTTTCTGTCTTCTGAAGAGGCGATCTCCCGGACATCCTTTCCCTGTATTCTGGCCTCTTTGATGGCCTTGGTTGACCATGTCCCCGTGTTGATGTAGTCCACAGGCCTTCCATCCAGGCTGAGGTTCATGGGGATCATGCAGAACTGCAGGCTCGCACCGCCCTGTACAAAAAGGACGCGGAAGTCGTCCCCGATACTGAGGAGCCTCTTTGTCCTCTCAATCGCTTCATGGATGACATCGTCAAACCACTTGGAACGATGACTTACCTCCAGGACGGACATCCCGGAGCCTTTGAAATCTAAGAGTTCTTCTTGGATTTCCTCCAGTGCCGGCAGAGGCAATGCCGCCGGACCAGCGTTAAAGTTGTGTATTCTCTTTCCCATGTTATAAACTCCTTAATTGGCTGATATTTCAAGCTGTCTTTTAGGATTCCAGTTTCTTTAGCATCTCTTTTACCGCGGCCAGCCCTTCCACATCTTTTTCAAAGGGGGGACATCCCTCCAGGTCTGCTTCGATAATTTCGGCGCGGTAAGGGATAAACCCCAAAAACTCAAAATCGGGCATCTCTTTCAAGAGGAAATCCCGATCCTTTTCAGAACGTATCTTGTTCCCCACAAAATTCAATCTCTTGACCCCTATATCTCCCGCTAGTTTGCGGACCTGATGGGCCGTCTCAATACTCCTCCTACCCGGTTCCACCACCACCACCAGCCTGTCTACCGCCATGGCCGTACCCCGGCCCAGGTGTTCAAGGCCTGCCTCCATGTCCAACACCACCGCCTCGTCCCTGGCCAGAACAATGTGTCTGACAAGACTTTTGAGCAACGTGCTCTCCGGGCATATGCAACCAGCACCGCCCTTTTTCACTCCGCCCATAACCATCACTCTTATGCCATCCACCTCAACAGAGAGCTTTTCCGGCAGGTCGCCGACCTGTGGATTCAGCTTAAAAAAAGACCCCATGGTCCCCACTTTGGCCTCGGTCCTCTCCTCAATCAGTTCCTTCATCTGCGAGATGGGCACGATTTCGTCACTGTTTTTGACCCCAAGGGCCTGTGCCAGGTTGGCGTCAGGATCGGCATCAATGGCCAGCACCTTTTTGCCCTCGTCTGCGAGGGCCTTTATCAAAAAAGAGGCAAAGGTGGTCTTGCCAACGCCACCTTTGCCGCTTACGGCAATCTTCATGGACTCCCTCCTTCTCGCCAAGTTCAGGTAAGTTATTAGGATAATTTAAATCTCTCCTTTTTTCAAGGACAAAATGGGTGAATCCCTCGCTTGCCCCGGATATTGCTTATCTCTCCTTTCTCCCACACGATCCTACCCCGGGCCAATTTTCCGCAATTACCCAACCCTTTTAGAATAACCATTTTGAAGTGGCAGGAAAAAGGATCTCAGTTCTTATCTCATTTTTTTCTTGATGTCTAAAGCCTTGATGGTTTAACCTTGCCTTACCCACTAAATTTCCCATTCAAAGTGAAAATCAAATCACCGCGTCGTGCGTTTTGAGAAGCACCAGATCTAAGAATTGGGAGGATTCCAAAGCAGCGTCAAGAAATAGATGACAGTTTCAGAAGGATTTACTAAGGGCAAGACCCATGTACTGGGGAAATTTGCTTACGCCGTCCTGGTAGGTGTGTTTGGCACAATCATCCTTGTTCTTTTTCTAAGCACACTTATAAACACATTTGATGCAGCGAAATTTATCCCCTGGATCATGGGTTTCAATACTACCACGACCGGTTTTTCTCTCCTGGAGAAGACCAGGGACCGGTTAAAGTACAAACAGGTCTCTTCTATTGTTGCAGGCATTCTGAACGTTCTGCTCACCTGCGTAATCCTGAGCTTGATTTTTCCCTACCTGCTGGGGGGATATCTGTTTGACGCAAGGGATATTGTCATTTTTTTTATTGTCGGTATTGTTTGCAGTGAGTTTGGTGCCTTGTTGGCCATAAAATTTTTCAAGTTGAAAAATTAGGCACTGGAATCTCTCGTTAAAAGGAGTAGCATGTTCCAAGATCTGTTTTTAATACATTACTGGTAAGGAGGGGGAAAATGAAGAAGACAATACCGTTGTTGAGCGTGCTTGCCATTGCTGTTGTACTTGCTTTGGGGGTTCCCGCCAGCACCTTTGCAGGGGCCTCCATATCCGCAAGCGAGGTCAAGGCCGGGTATCCTATCACCATAGAGGGCAGCATAAAACCGGGTCAAAACCTTTACATTGCCATTGCCTCCCAAACCACCTTCGCCCCAAAAGACACCGATGGGGTGCATGAGGTAAAGAGGCTGAAGAAAGAGGCGAAGAAATGGGATTTCAAAAATGATACCCAGATACCCTTTCTTTACTATATGTTGACCACCGATCCCGGGAAATTTGGAAAGACGACCGATAAACGATTTGGGGGACCTTCCTTCATGAAGGGGATCTATAAGACCACCATGTTCAAGTTATCCCCTTTTGAAAAATTGAGTGCCCAGGCCAAAAACATGTTAGGCCCTATTAAGACAAAGGATGAGTGGAATTTCTTTACGTTCGCCCATCAGAGCGTTTACGGCATCAACACCATCACCAAGGAAAGGACACAGCGGGGCAAGGTGGTCATATTTGCACGCAGTGTCCTGTCGGATTATGCTGAGAGCGGGAATTACTGGGATAAAGGCACTGCCATCGAATTGGATAAGAAGACCGGAAAATTCAAGGCGACCTTTAAGACCTACCGTGACACGCCACCCGATACCAAGTTCAATGTTTATGTAGACGGTGCTGAAATCGGCACCTATTCGGTTAAGGCCAATGGTTTCTGGTTGAAGCTGGGCTTCCGTTATATGAATCCCATTTGGATCATAATCGGTGCCATTATTGTGGGGGCCTACTTTTCCATGATCGGAGCCGCTGGCGGAATGCTTATGGCCGCGTTCCAGGTCATGGTTATCCAAACTGCCGGCCCCATTGGCATAAACGCCGCAAATGTGCTCCGACCGTCAAACATGGCCTTAACCTTGTTCTCTCCGCTGGGTTCATTCTACCGATATGCCGTTGTTGAAAGGCGTGTTGCGTGGCCCGTGGGTATTTCCTTTGGTGTGGGGATTTTTATCGGTTCCCTGTGGCTGGGGAAATATGCCACCCAGTACTTGCCCCTAAAGACCTATAAGGAATGGCTGGCGGTCCTTGTTGTGCTCATGGGGATAAGAACCCTCTATGAGCTTACGCCAAAAGTCATGGAAAAGAGGAAGAGTATCAAGGCAATGGCAAAGAAGTTTAATGACGAGGTTGCGAAGGCCAAGGCAGAACACCGTTCCGCCCAGATGGGCAAGATTGAACCGGTCAAGGCCGGAATTACCGAATACCGGTTCAAGTTTTGGGGTGAATCCTTTACCATTAACCCCCTTCTCTTTGGTCTCCTCGGCCTCCTGATCGGGATAGTTTCACGGTCATTCGGTATCGGGGGTGGCTTCCTCCTTGTCCCAGCCATGACAACTCTGGGGGCCCTGCCCATGTATGTGGCCGTGCCCGTTTCCCTGATTGGCACGTGCTTCAGCAGCATCGGTGCCTTTTTGGGCTATTTGCTCAATGGATACCTGCCCGATCTGTGGATCGCCATCTCCATTATCATCGGCGGTTTCGTAGGAGGAATGTTAGGGAGTCGCCTGCAGAAGGTCTTTAGTGAGAAGACCCTGAAATGGGTACTGGCCATTACCTTGTTCTTCCTTTTCTTCCGGTTTTTTAAGATTGAGATCTGGATATAGTAACCGGGGGGAGGTTTAGGGCCTGGCGATCCGAAAATGGACGATTTCTTTGATACCCTGTGGCTCAAGATAGAAGCCCTCATCCATTATGGGCGAAGCCTGCTGGATTTTTTGTTCGGACCTCTCAATTATCTGGGCCCGGCGATTGCCATATCGGCCATCGCCTTTCTTACGGTGGCCATAACCAAATTCTTGACCAGGAAATTCAAGACAAAACGCTACAAGGAGTTAAAAAAGGAATTTTTTCACTGGTTTGAACTGCGAAAGGAGGCACAGAAATGTGAAGACCCTGAAAAGGCCAGACTCCTTACCAAGAACATTGACCAGGCCCGATTGAATAAGGCTTACTACGATTACTTCTTCGAGGGCCTATTAAACAATATTCCAACCCAATATCTGCCTATTCTCCTCCTTTTGGCCTATGTAAATGAAGCGTACAGACCCGGTAATCTATTGAAATTATTTGGGCGTGACTACGTATTTGAATTTGGGATCTTTAACGGAGAACCACTTGTTATCGGTGCTGTCTTCTGGTTTGTAATCTCCGTATTCCTATCCTATGTGAGCTGGTTTCTAATTGGGAAGATGTATTCCAGGTATCTTATCGAAAATAAAAAGTTACTGGGAAGACCCGGAAGATAAGAACTTCCTCAACTGCCTTTCGTAATATCCTTTGTTCTCTTTCGTGAGCGTTATGGCCTCTTCAATGGCCTCTACCGCCTCCTGGATAGCCCCATTCACGTAGTATGCCTCTGCCATCGTATCAAGAAACACGGGGGATCTCTTGAGGGCCACGGCCTTCTTGGCCAGTTGGAGGGCTCGTCTCTCATCTCTCAACGACTCCTCAGGGACCGTGACCAGGAGCCAGGCCAGGTTGTTGAGAGAAACGGCCTGATCCGGATCAAGGTCAAGGATTCTCTCATAGGCCTGGATAGCCTCTTTACTCTTGCCCATCTCCTGATAGACCATAGCCAGATTTTGATACAGAGCCATATTATCCGGTTCCTTGAGGAGTTGCTGGTTTAATACCTTCCCGACCAGGGAATAGGTCAGTCGCTGCTTGATGGGGCCAAAATTCAGGAGGTATCCGAGGCCGCACATAGAGCCAAGATAGACCAGGAGGGAGACCAACACGAATCGATTGTGGCGCTTGACCAGGCCCCGGTCTTTGAGGCTCCTCCAGAGACAGGCAACCCTTTCCTTGATGCTAAAGTGGTGCCAGCTTGGGAGGTCTCTACTATTTCCGGTCAGATAGGCAATTTTTTCCAAAGAGCTAATAACAGGTGTAGGGGTGCCAAGGGTTATGGCGGCATATAGATCGGCCTGCCGTTCAAAGTTGCGCATAAAAAAACCCATGACGTAACGGAAATATATGAGCAACGTAATCAGCATGGGGAGGGCCAGGAAGAGATAAAAGAGATTCATGGCCTGCGGATCGTTTTGAGAAATCATCTTCATGAAAAAGGGGTGAGAATAGATAAGATAGAAAAAGATATCCGTCGATCCAAAAGAAAGGACCATAAAGCCAAGAAAAAAGAAGAGGTAGAAGAGAAGATGGCGATATTTGGCATGCCCCATCTCGTGCGCAAGCACCCCTTTGAGTTCTTCCACTGAAAGGATGTCCATTAGAGAATCAGTGACAAGGATGTATCTGTACCTGGAGATGATGCCCATGATACCGGCTGTCATCATCCGTCCTTCAAAAATTGGCCACGACAAAAGACCTCGGTACTTGAAACCTTTGTCATCGAGGAAGGCCCTCAGTTCTCTTGCCTTTCCTGACCTTTCGAATGGCTTGCAGCCCCACCAGTACTGGATAATTTTGGGCATAAAGATCATCAGGAGTGCCAAGAAACTGGCAAAAAATACGATCTGTCCTTCGGCCCTCTGGAAAAAACTGTCGGGTCCGGCCCACGGGCTTAGGCCTATAAGGTCATAGGCCAGGGACAGGATAAACCACGGAAAAAGGATGGGCAGGTTGAGCCTGAAATTGGAAATAATAAAGGCGCGTCTTGTGATCCCTGGCTGAAATATCTTGTCGTAGGCTGGATAGGCGATGTGCCAGATAGTCGTCAGATAAAAAAGAAAAAGCGCCAGGGCAAAAACACCCTGTAAGACGGAGAACCGCTCAAGACCCGGGATTATCTGAAGCCAATATTTCAGATTGAAAAAATAAACTGCCAGGGCGAACAAGAAGATGGCGAGCACAGAAAGCCTAACCACCAGCCTATGGTATTGGGCGGTCAGACGCCCATCAGTGTGCCCAATACTCTCCCTGTTGTCCAGACGGCTCTTTAGACCTTTGAATGCCCGGCCGCAGTATGCCACGAATAACACCCAAGTGAGAAAGAGCATGAGGAGGGAGAAGAAAACGGAGTCTTCGAGAGCGGTATCTGGATAGCTGATGTTAAATATCAGGAGAACTACAATAAAATAGATAATGTTGTTAAACATAATCTAAGGCCGCGCATCATCGGTATCTTTCCCTGAGAATTCCAGCTTGCCACCTCCCGGGGGGATATTGGGATCACCCCTCAGCACAATGTCCACCTCATAGCGGGATTCCAGGTCGGTAAGTTCTTTCCTCTTCCTGTTTTGAAGGTAGGTTGCCACGTCTACGGGCAAGTAGCCGTTTGCTTGTGCCACCCCTTTTTTTGAAATACCCATCCAGATCTGACGCAGGAAGGATACCGCAGCAGATTCCACAGACAGGGTGAGCCCCCGCCCCTGGCAATAAGGGCATGTCTGATAGCTCCTGGATTCTATGGAGGGTCTAAGGCGCTGTCGCGAGAGCTCAAGAAGGCCAAACTTGGAGATGCTGGATATGCTTATCTTGGCCCTGTCCTTTTTGGTCTGATCACGGAGGCACTTTTCCACTTCCCTGATGTGTTTCCTGTCTTTCATGTCAATAAAATCGATCACCACGAGCCCACCCATATCCCTCAATCGGAGTTGGCGTGCAATTTCTGACGCTGCCTCAAGGTTGGTGTTAAAGGCCGTACTTTCAACATCCTTTGCGGATCTCCCCCGCCCTGAATTCACGTCTATTGCGATCAAGGCCTCCGTAGGGTCTATATGGATCGAGCCACCTGATTTCAGATGAACCTCATCGCCATAAATGGTTTCAATCTGCCTCTCAAGCTGGTAGTGGGAAAAAATGGGGCGTTTCTCCTTGTAGAGTTTGACCCTTCTCTGATGCCTGGGGGAGATGATCTTCATATAGGCCTTAACCGTGGAAAATGTTTCTTTGTCATCCACAAGTACTTCTATGATTTCGCTGGTAAAATAATCCCTAAGGGTCTGGAGGCATACATCTTGTTCTTTGTGAATGAGCGAAAAGGTGGGGGCATTTTTCACGGTTTCCTTGATATTGTTCCACATTCTCAGGACCCGGTTGAGATCTCCTGAGAGTTCTCTCTTGCTCTGTTTTAGTGCAGCAGTCCTGACGATGTATCCGACACCTTCCGGGAGTTTTAGCCGGGCCATGATGGACTTTAGCCTGAGCCTTTCTTCCTCGTCTTCGATCTTCTTGGAAATCCCCCCCTTGCCTCCCGGCAGCAAGACCAAGTATCGGCTTGCAAATGAGAGATAGGTGGTTAACTGCGCCCCCTTTCGGCCTCGCGTCTCCTTGGTCACCTGGACAAGGAGTTCCTGCCCTCTCCTGATGATTTTTTCAATTGGAGGCACCGCCTGATCCTTTGATCCTTTGGCCTTGTCGAGATAATACTCGGGATGAATCTCGCTCCCCTCCAGGAAACCATTCTTCTGGCTGCCGAAATTGACAAAGCAGGCCTGCAAACTCGGCTCTACTCTCTCCACAACTCCTTTGTAGATATTCCCGATGGTTTGCTCTGCAGTGGTGGTCTCAATATAGAACCCATCCAGCAAACCATCTTTGATAATGGCCACTCTGTACTCTTCCGGGTCCACGGCGTTAATGAGCATTCTTGTTTTCATAGATTAAAATAACTCCTTTTTCTTTTTCTCATTTTCCGGCACGGTCTTGATTTGTTTAGATGAGGCTTGCCCTTCCCTTACAAGATCTATCGGTTATTGGAAGATGCACGCAGGGTTAGGAAGAATCAGGTCCTGAAAGGGCCCAAGGCGCCTACCATGGAAAATGGATGTCCAATCACTGATTATGGTTCTTTCTCCCATGTCGTTTGAAATGTTGATTTGCCTGGTACATGAAAGTTCGTATAGCTCCTTCCCTGCCAGGTTGGGAACTGGAGTCATAAGGCGTGTCCAGATAGGGGACTCTGAGCTTGTTCATGATGGGTTTTACGATCGAGGAGGTGATGGTGCTGGGCAAACAGGTAAAGGGGTAAACATTGACGACGCCGTTATATCCTTCTCTGGCATATTGAATTATTCCGGAAATGCTCAGACAGGCCTCAGTCCCCGCATCAAAATTAAACAGATCCCTTTCCTTGAGGATAGCCTCAAGGTGCGCCACCTTGTGATCTTGGGCCAGATCAATGAGGGATTCAACCCGCTTGTAAGTTTGCCTCTGTCTGTATTCCTGGTAATAGAGATCGCCACCAAACCTCATGATATCCTTCAGGTATTCCTTCATGGGTCCAAATCGTAGCTGCTTGAGGCTCAACCTGAAGCCTATCCTTGCATCTCTCAACCGGTCATAGCTCGTATAATTAACCCATTCGGCGATGGATGCATTTACCACCTCGGCGCCATACCTCTCAAGGACCCTTATGATGTCTTGATTCGCTTGGATATGAGCCCTCAGATAGATTTCACCGACAATTCCTATCAGGGGTTTGGGGGGGATCTTGGCATCGATAATCTGTTTTCCCTCTTCTACGATCTCCTCCAATTTATCTAGAATTTTATCAAAATCCTTGTTTGCCCCGTAGGTTTCAAAGGTATCTTCCATGATATGCATGGATCTTTCAATAAACTCATCCGTCATCCCGGGCTCTTTCTCGTATGGTCTGATCCTCCATAAAAGCCTGTCTAATATGTCCGCCACAACTACAGAAAAATACCCGCTTTTTCTCAGGTCCCTGACCCGTTCTTGCTCAAACATGCCGTCCAAGGAGTATCCGTCTTTTGTCGTAAGGGAACCGATCTTCAGTTTTCTCAATTTTGGGAAGGAATCCAACACGATTCTTTGGTACTTGTTATACATGCCGAAGCGACATGGCCCGTCCGCCTCGGGCATAAAATAGATGTAATCTTCCGGATTGAAGTCATCCCCGAGTCTCTCTTCTTCCTTCTTCACAAAATAGAGGATATCTCCAATGGTGATTTGGCATGGGTAACATTCCTTCCCGGACGTATATTCCAACCCCAAATCGAGGCCTTTGTAAGTATCCATGACCATGCCATTGATACCGAATGCCCTAAATGTTGCCGCCAGGAGATGCCCTCCTATCCTGTTCATTTGAGGTATGAGACAGGTCTTTTCTCTGAGGCTAAATCTGCCCACATTTTCTGTGAGAGACTGAAAATCCAGAACTTTATTTGATTCCATCTGATTCATGATAAAGAAAAACCGGACACTCGAAACTATAGAAACCTGAAGCTGAAAATCAGAAACTTAAAATTTGGTCATATTCGGACATTTCACGGAGTGATCGGTCTCCTATACCCGATATCAAGTTTTAGGTTTCCCACATTCAATTGGCTGCCAGCCGGTCGAACCCCTTGCTGGCTTGCAGCTTTTGGAGCGTATTTTCAATAACATTCTTGTAGGCCTCAAGCCTTGTCATGACCCCTGCCACGGCACTGTGCTCATCCAGTTCCAGGATCAGATAGGGTTTCTCCCCCATGATATGTTTGTAAAAATGCTCAATAAAGGAGTCCGCACCGCACCCAAAATTAGTCAAATGAAGCCCAAAATAATCCGAGTGGCCCTTTATAAACTTGGCAGTCCGCAGGATTTTGGCACCAAGCCCCCAATACATGGAGGGGAAGTCTGAAAGGTCTATGGAAGATACGTCTATGAAATCCATGGGCAAGGCCGCCAGACCGATTTTGGCCAAGTTTCTACCCAGCCTCAGATTCAACCTTTCATCATAGAGATTATAAGGCCTGCCTGTCACCACTACAATCGGCTCTCCCAACTCCTGATCCTGTAAAAACTGA
>JABMQV010000697.1 GCA_013203065.1 Desulfobacteraceae bacterium
CCCCCAATAAGAGGACCCTTTGACCCGCTTTTCGGGAAAATCACGTTATTATCTTGAAACATCTTTCTTGAGCGCTAAAGAGTCAATAATAGTCAACAGCAGGCTTGCCCCCCGTTGAAACACCTTGAATTCACCTGGGCTGGCAACCGTCGGCAGTTAACCTAAAGGATCTGGCTTAGTGCCTCGTCGAGCTTTTCGACCGTATGATCGACATTATGAAGTTTGTCTAAGCCGAATAGCCCGAGACGAAAGGTCTGGAAATCCTCTGGCTCGTCACACTGCAGTGGAACGCCGGCAGCGATCTGCACACCAACATCCAAGAATTTTTTTCCGTTTTGTATGTCAACGTCATCAGTGTAGCTGACAACAACACCTGGGGCTTGAAAATTCTCTGCCGCCACACTCTTGATCCCTTTACTGACTAGCAGCGCCCTAACTTTGTCACCAAGCTCTTGTTGCTCTGCACGGACCTTATCAAAACCGTATTCTTCGGTTTCTTTCATCACATCGCGGAACGTCATGAGGGCATCTGTAGGCATGGTTGCGTGATAGGCATGTCCGCCGTTCTCATAAGCCTCCATGATTTGAAGCCACTTGAGCAAGTCGCACGCAAAACTGGTACTGGCTGTAGATTCAATTCTTTCGCGCGCAAGAGGGCTTAGCATTACCAACCCAGAGCAGGGTGAGCCGCTCCAGCCTTTTTGTGGCGCACTGATAAGGACATCGACACCACAGGCTTCCATATCCACCCAAATCGTGCCAGACGCAATGCAGTCTAAAACAAATAGACCGCCAACTGAATGTACCGCATCTCCCACCGCACGAATGTACTCATCCGGCAGGATCATGCCCGCAGAGGTTTCAACATGCGGGGCAAAGGCTATGTCTGGTTTTTCTGCCTCGATAGTTGCAACCACTTCCTCGATTGGTGCGGGCGCAAACGCTGGTTGTTTGCTGTCATCGACAGGACGAGCCTTCAATACACTGGATTCAGAAGGAATGCCGCCCATATCGAAAATCTGGGTCCAGCGGAAACTAAACCAACCATTTCGAATGACAAGACATTTTTTGCCGGTGGCAAACTGTCGCGCCACCGCTTCCATACCGAAAGTTCCGCCACCCGGAACAACGACAACCGCTTTGGCGTTGTAAGCCTTTTTGAGCGTGGTGGAAATATCGTTCATCACTCTTTGAAATGATTTTGACATATGGTTAAGCGAGCGGTCTGTGAAAACCACTGAGTATTCCAGAAGTCCATCTGGGTCAACATTGGGAAGTAAACCTGGCATACTTGCCTCCTTTCTCAAAAAAGTAAAAAGTTTAACCCAACTGCTTCAGTATGGCAAGAATAGAAAATTCCTCACTGAAGGATCTGATCCACCAGGCTTTTGATCTTTGTATAATGGGTTCCCTTCCAGTAGATCTTGTCGCACGTCCTGCAGCATGAATATTCCGAGCAGAACGCCCTCGTCTTCGGCGGTATCCTTTCAATCACATCCTCTTTCCGCACCTCGACCAGGGTGCTGTTGCAGCGAAGGCACCTTGAAAACGGCCTGGCAGCATCCCTTAACGAAAGGAACTCCACAATTCCCCGCGTCTGCTGGACCGCCGTCCCGGGCCGTATGAAAATACCATGAGTGACGTCTTTGAACTTGAGCAATTTTCTGCTTTTGGTCAGTATGATCCTCTCTTCCTCCCTTGAGATGCGGATAATTTCTGTGGAAGAAAGCAAAGGATCGTAATAGACGTCAAAGCCCAGAGCCCGCATCAACGTCACGATGTCCCGGATGTTTATATCCGCCACAAACCGTGTTTTCCTGAGGGGGATTTCCCTCAACCGGGTAATATTTTTTATGTTAAGGGTCTCGAACACCGGATAGACGCTAATATGGTCCCCGTCCCGAAGGATGAAGTTGAAGTCCACTGATTTTCCGTTGACCAGGATCAGGTCCACCTCCGAGTGGGGGACCCCAAGGGATTCTATTTTGTCCTTTACGGATTGTCTCCCTTTGAGCTCCGATCGAAAGGCCCTTTTTCGAAACTTCGGGGTCAAAAAATCGTTCAGTTCTTCGTAAAACCGGAATATGGCCTCAGACATCGACCAATCCTCACCCCCCTACCCTTCGTTCTTGGTATTTTTTTCATCATTATCAAAAAAGATAAAAAAGGGAGTGCCCATAGAGTTCTTTAATTACAAGGATGTCCCCTATCCCTTATCGTTGGGTGGTTTTCTTTGTGTTTTCATTTGGTTATAGTGATATAATTTTCTTTGCCAAGAAAATTATTGCCACTACTATCACTGCACCTAATATTTTTTCCATTAATTTACACCCAACATTGAACTAAGGGCTTGCGCAACATAGCGCCATAAGAAAATTCAGAGAGGTAATGGTAGGAAACCGAAGGGGTCGAAACAGCGCATTTTTAGACCGCCGTGTTCAGTGAGATATTATATTTTATCTGTAGGCTTCTTTCCGATGCCTTATTCTTAAAATAAGAGCCGTGTCACCAATGATCGAAAAAATTACTCTAAAATCGCCGACCCGAAATTTTCGCAAACCTGAGAACTTGCCAGTTAATAATGGTAAGATTTCAGCTTTTTGAGGGAATTCATCTTCAATTTTTTTTAGAATTTTAGCGGCCTGTTCTTTGTCAATTTTCTTGAGATCGCGTGCTACCGATTTCTTGAATGCGATCTTATAGTTCAAGTTCTTTCCTCATGTCCTCAATAGAAAAAACCGGATCAGTGGTATCATGCAAACGGTCATAAGCCACCTGCAAATCAGCGATTTCAGACAAATAGGATTCCAACGCTTTCTGGACATGAAACGATTTTGGCCGTTCTGTTTCTTCCGCTATTTCAGCTAGTCTTAAGGCGAGTTCGTCAGAGACCCTTACTGATAATGCTTTGCTCATACATTGCCTCCAGTGTATTTATTTGTAATACATTGTAACGCAATATTGATAAGTTGCAAGTTCTTTTTAATATTGCGCTTGGGGTCGGACCAAGCTATATGCCTATTGTTTCAAGAAAACCATCCTGAAAATAACCATGGCCCTTGGAACCCCATTTTTGGGCTCAAAATTGCGGTTTTAAGGTGAGCCTAACCCTCCAGTCTGGCATCCGAGTATTTTTAAACCACTGTTTTCAGCCCCTAAAACGGCCTCTTAAGACCCCAGCCTGCTGGGCGGATTTACCGCGATTTCACTTTTTCAAGGGGGCCAGGTTGGCGTAGGCAATGAGTTGCCAGCCAGCCTCGGCCTTAAGCCAGACGGCCAACCGCTCATGGGGCCCGTCGGCGACCCTTTTTCCCTCCATGACCTCATCGGGGGCGTTAACCTTGAAGGTGACAACCATGACCGGGCCCTTGCGGGTAGTCTTGAAATTGTTCAGTTTATAATCGCCCAGCCTGATGCCTCGAGCCAGCTTCAACTCGCCCGCCCGATCCAGCGGTCCAAAGGAATGGGCGGCCTGAAAGCCTTCGGCCAGGGTCTTTTCAATGGATGCCAGATTCCCTGCCTTGACGTCGGCAAAGAACTGCCGGACAAGCTTTTCGCCCAGGTCCTCACCGGCCGAGGCGGTTGCGCCAAGAATCAGGAACAGTGCCAGTGCCGCTACCAACCCCGGTGATAAAAAATAACGCTTCATCCTAAATCTCCTTTCTGCAACCAAGTCAACCACCACCCCTTTATCGATACTTTGGCAAAATAATTACGTGGTGCTCTTGCATTCCCATTTCACATGTGCTTGACTTTTCCAATCTTTCATAACGGTCCTCCCTGCCCCTCGGGGCCTTCCTCATTCGAGGACTATTTATCAGTTTTACGCCTTAAACGGCAGAGCCGGTGGATTATTTATCACTTAGTAACAAATTATCCCTAAAATTGCGAGAGCGAAATGCGCGTATTTAATTGTTTTTAAGGAACTTTTTATATTTTCCTACAGGGCCTAATTATGTATAAATCTGGCAAGGGAGGAATAATATGAAAACCATAACCGTAAAAGAATTGATGGTGCCGATCACAGATTATGCAACGGTTCCCCGGGAGGCGACTCTGCGCGAGGCCGTCCTTGCTCTGGAAAAATCGCAAATGTCACTTGATCCGTCCCAGCATAAGCATCGTGCCATATTGGTGCTGGATGAGGGCGGAAAAGTTGTGAGTAAAATAACCATGAAAGACATCCTGGCCGCCCTAGAACCCAATTATGGAAAAGTGGAAGGTATGGGCGTCCTGGAGCGATCAGGATTTAGCCC
>JABMQV010000698.1 GCA_013203065.1 Desulfobacteraceae bacterium
CTCTTGAGGGATTTTCTTGATTCAAGTGCGGTTCCCATAAAGGTATTACTAAATCACAAAAAAGTCAAATGTTAGAGATGTTAAACGACCAGGAATTTCGCGAATTGCTCCGCCACCTGGGTCTCCTGTGGAAGGGCTACCGTAGGGTTCGAAAAGGGGTAAAGAAACGGATTCGCCGTCATATGAAACGCTTGGGTTGCCCGGATGTTACGAGCTATCTCCAAAAATTGGATGAGCAAAAAGAGGTCAGGTTGGAGTGCGATCGACTGATGACCGTGCCTATCAGCCGTTTTTTTCGTGATCGGATGCTCTGGGAGGTGCTTGAGCAAGAGATATTGCTCCAGCTTCTGAAAAAGTATTCTGCAGGAATCAGGGTTTGGTCTGCAGGATGTGCGTCAGGAGAAGAGGCCTACAGCCTGAAAATCGTTTGGGAGCGTCTAGGCGGATCTCCCCGTCGCCAAAGGGACCTGGAGGTAACCGCCACCGAAATGAACCCGATCAATCTGCAGAGGGCCAAAGCGGGCGTCTACCCGGCGAGCAGTCTCAAAGAGGTCCCCGAACAAGTGAAGGCCCGCTATTTTGTGAGTCAAGGAGGCAGCGGGCTTCATAGGGTAAGATCGTTCCTCAAAAGGGGAATAATCTGGAAAAAACACAACCTGCTGTCTGATCCTCCTCCTGGATCGTGCTTTCAAATGATCTTCTTGAGAAACAATCTTCTGACCTACTACCAGGACAAACTGAAAGAGGAGGCATTGGGAAGAGTTTTGGGTTGCCTATCCAAGGATGGGTTTCTGATTATAGGGTCTAATGAGGTGTTGCCCCTTGGCACCCACCAGCTTCTGCCTCTTGGTTCACTCCCCTATGTGTACCAAAAACGGTTCTAGTTTCGAGGTAAATGCTTGCGGAAAGGGAGAGAATGGTATCTCAATTGCTGGTGATTTTGGAGGAAAGGAAAGAAGCTCAACAGTACCCTTACGGCTAATCTAGATTATTCTTTTGTAAATTCTTCCATTCTTTCAAATTCTAATAAAGTGTTAACTGAATGAATTGCTTCTAAATTGCATTTCTACTATAAAAAGAGAAATATGACGGCAGAGTAACTTAAGGAGTTCGCAAAGTTGTTAACTATCCATGGAGGGTACGACTTTTACCGAGACAGGACGTATAAAAAATGACTCTCATGCATTTTCACCTTGATTTTTGCAACCCATGATACCACGGTCCTGGATCAATCTCTCATGCGAAGGGATCAGGTATGGTTTGTTGAAAAGGATGCGGAAAACGCCACCCGCCTCTATCCGCTATCGGATTATAAACCACGCAAGGGCGAAGCCCTTCAAAAAGGCTATTTATATGGCAGGTATGGCGCGTTACCGTTTCCAGGCGAATTGACGTTTTGATGGGTCGGGAAAGTTGGAACGGCTCCGGGTCGGAAGGCAAAAAATGGGCTAAGAAAAAAGGCACACGGCCTTTTTGCCATGGGGGGGGAAGCTTACCGGAATCAGTTCGTTCCCTAAAGGGCCAAACTTGAATGACAAGTCGGCCGAGCGGGTGAAGCATTCAAAAAAGAGAGTGTCTCCCACATTAAAAGGGCATCTTTAAAGATTAGCATGGCTTTCTTAGGCTGTAAGCTGTCATCGATAATTTACCTTACAGGTAAATTTAATTGTTGCATTACTTCTATTATTCCTATATCGTTTGAATAAACATCAAAATGCTATTTGATTTCTCAAATAAACATTTGCTGAAGTTATATACAGAGGGCCGTAGCAAGAAATATCCATTTATGGACAAAGCGCTTTGCGAGAAACTGGTTGAAAGGATTAATCGCATTGAGGCGGCGAAAGACATTTTCGACCTCCGGAATCCGCCTTCTATGGAGTTTGAAAAACTTGCCGGCGACCCAAGCAGATTCTCCATCCGCATTACTCGAAAATACAGGTTGGAGTTCGAGATAGAATTTGAAGATAAGAAACGGACTTTGGGCCGTGTTTTGATAGTTGATGTGTCGAAACATTATGAATGAGGTGTTGTTATGGCTGAATATCAACCATTCGTTAATCTCGGACCTGGCGACTCCATAAAAGAGGAATTGGCATATTACGGGTGGGATCAGAAGGCTCTGGCAGAGATCCTTGGCAAAACTGAAAAGCATATCAGCAGCGTGCTTAATAATAAAACGGTTATTACTTTTGATATGGCGCGTGAGTTAAGCGCTGTCTTCAGACAAAGCCCTGAATATTGGCTCAATCTTGACGCCCAGCATAGACTCAGACTTCAGAAAGACGCAAAAAACGGTGAAACCGCAGCCAAGGCGCTTATCTATCGATATATGCCGGTGCGTGAACTGCGAAAGCGAGGGTATCTTCCCCGGGCCAAGGAAGCCCTTATCGAAGCGGTTAAGGATTTCTGGAGCATGGAAAAACTTGATTTCGGGTTCCTTGAAAAACGGGCTGAAGTTAACCTCAAAAAATCTGAAAATTATCGCCAATTCAATCCATACCACGCGTTAACATGGCAGCAAATTGCCCAAAATTCCCTGAAAAACCAATTCCCTGAAAGGCCTTGCAACAGAGCGACTTTGCTTAGGCTGGCCTCCAGCATTCCCACCTTTTCAACAGAACCTGGAGGCTTAAAAATTTTTCTAAACAGACTTATCCAATGCGGTGTCATCTTTGCCGTGCTGCCACACCTGTCCAAAACCTACACGGACGGCGCAGCCTTCTGGATTGAAAATCATCCGGTCATACTCTACACCTGCCGTCAAGACAGGATCGATAATTTCTGGTTTACCATGGCTCATGAAATCGGCCATGTAGCGCTGCATGGAAGGAAACGGAGGTCACTTTATATTGATAGTCTTGAACATCTGGATCTTTCCAATGCAAAAGAAAAGGAGGCAGATGATTTTGCCGCCGGAATACTCAAGAGCAAAGAGATCCTGACTGATTTTGGCACAACCAGGCGTGTTTCCGAGATTAAAATCCGATATTGTGCCGAACGTCTTGGGTTGCACCCTGCCATCGTCCTGGGCTGCCTGCAACATCATGGCAGGGCCAGCTACAAGGCCTTGCATAAACTAAAATCTAAAGTGTCACCCATGTTGCCTGACGATTGCAAGATGAGATAAAAAGCAACATCTCAGCAACAATTCAATTTATTTAGCTACTTAAAGATACACCTCCAATACCAGGTAGAAAGAATGTGGATAATTGACATCAGGCACTGGCTTAATGAAGAGAAGAGCGGACCGGCTGTGCCTCAACTGGAATTGAAAGTAAAGAAACTGGCGGAGATCATAACCTATGCAACGTCGCGCGACCGTGGCCTGGCCGCGGGAGAAGCGCCGAGATGCTGGCGGCGGCCGAAAAGAAAACCCTGTAAAGGCGTTTTGCAGGTTCAATTTGAGACAGACGACCGAATCCACTGGCTTTGTCCCGAGTGTGAAGATGAAGGAGTTGTTGACGGCTGGCAAGGGTTGATATGGGACATGAGTGACGGGATGA
>JABMQV010000699.1 GCA_013203065.1 Desulfobacteraceae bacterium
GTCTTTCGCTCTGATCCTGAAAAGGTGAAGATGGTCACCCAGAGGCCAGGGTTTGTGAAGAACCGTGTTGTAGCCGAGGTGATCGAGTCCCACGGCTGTCACGCCCAGCACCGGGTTGGGGACCGCTTTGTTATGACCGGGGGCGGGCAACTGATCAACAAAGAGTGTCCGGAGAGGATGTGCATGTTTGCCCTGGGGCCGGTCAGCAATGTCTTGCCGGCCATATACGAGAGATTCATGACCGAGGCTGACCCCAATCTTGAGCGAACCCAGATCGTCCAGTGTACGGACGTGGGTCTTGACAAAGGGGGTTGGGGAAAGGTCCTCATGAAGGTCTATGTGGAGAAGAAGTAGGCCTCAATAATCTAGGGCACCACTCCGAAAATCTCATTATTTCTCCCGAATTTATTGAGAAGTTACCAAGTTTCAGATTTGAAACATCATTGGTTACGACATCCGAAGCTGCTCTTTTTCCACCCGTGCTTCTGTTTCATCGAGTGCCCGTGAAAAGCGATCGAAGAGTTCGTCGATCTCATTTTCTGTGATGATCAGCGGTGGACAGAAGGCAAGGGTATCTCCCAGGCTGCGCAGAATCAGTCCATGCTCCTGGGCCTGGCCGGCACAGTAAGCACCCACTCCTTTTTTTATGTCGAAGGAGCGTTTCGTTTCCTTGTCGGCCACGAGTTCGCAACCACCGATAAGTCCGATGCCCCTTGTTTCGCCCACGAGGGGGTGATCCCCCAAACCACTGAGTCGCTCTTGAAACCGTGGCATGACCTTTCGGACATGTTCGAATATCTGCCGTTCCTCCATAAGCTCTAGGTTTTTGAGGGCAACCGCTGCGCAGGTTGGATGTCCTGAGTAAGTAAATCCATGCCCAAAGGTGCCGAGCTTGCGACTTTCCTCAAGCATGGCCTCGTAGATATAGTCGGGGATGAGTACGGCTCCAATGGGGAGATAGGAGGAGGATAAAGATTTTGCAACCGACATTGTGTCGGGCGTGAAGTCGAAGGTCTGACACCCAAAGGTGTTTCCCGTACGGCCAAAGCCGCAGATCACCTCGTCATCGATGAATAGGATGTCATATTTCTTGAGGACGGTGTGGATTTTTTCGAAATAGGTCCTGGGGGGGACAATCACGCCGCCCGCTCCCATGACAGGTTCGGCGATGAAGGCCGCCACCGTATCAGGCCCTTCGCGGATGATCAGTTCCTCCAGGTTCTGGGCAAGCCGGGTGGCGAATTCTTCCTCTGTCTCGCCGGGTTCTGCAAAGCGATAATGGTGAGGGCAGTCTGTGTGCAGGATGCCAGGAAGTGGAAGGTCGAAATCCTGGTGCGCAAAGGGGAGTCCCGTAAGACTCCCAGCTGCAATTGTCACACCGTGATAGGCCTTGATTCGGCTGATTATTTTCTTTTTCTCAGGTCGGCCCAGAGCGTTATTGTAATACCAGATCAGCTTGATCTGGGAATCGTTGGCTTCCGAACCGGAATTGACAAAAAAGACTTTTGAGACCGGCATGGGCGCCATGGCCTTGAGCCGTTCACCAAGCTGGATAGCCGGAACCTGACTCTTGTCCCCGAACAGGTGGTAGTAGGGTAACTTATCGAGCTGCTCTTTGGCGGCGTCCACCAGGGCCTTTTCGCCAAAGCCGAGGGCCGTGCACCAGAGGCCGGCGAGGCCTTCTATGTATTGTTTGCCGTCCTTATCCCACACATAGATCCCCTCCCCACGTTCGATAATGAGAGGGCCTTTCTTGCGGTGGAGTGCGAGGTTGGTGTAAGGGTGAACCAGGGTTTCGATGTCGCGTTGGACAAGGGAATTGGGATTTGTAGTCATGGCGAGCTCCTTAATGCTGACGGTTGGCATGAGGTTGGGCTGTTTGGACGTATTGGAGTATAGGGGGGCCTATTGTTGCGTGTCAAGGGGGAAGGCCCGGCATAAGAGGGCGGAAGGGATGTGCCTTGACACGGAGGGAGTTGAGGGTTAAGAGCGTTAATGGTTTAAGATTTAAGATTTAAGATTTAAGATTTCAGGTTTCGAGTTTAACGTTTCAAGTTCCAAGTTCCAAGTTTTGCAACACTTTAACCGTTTGAAACCAGGAGAATGGGGGTTCCGTTTTGAAGGGCGTAAAACTCGCCCGTAAGAGAGCGTAAAGCAATCACGTTCCATGGGAGAAAACAGGGGGAATACTTCCGGGAAAGTCCTATGGTTTTTGGTAACGTCCCTCAGCGTGATTACTTAACGCTCTCTAACGGCCTCAAACAGGGTTACAC
>JABMQV010000700.1 GCA_013203065.1 Desulfobacteraceae bacterium
ACCACCACCTCTTTGGCGGCAAACCCCCCAAGGAGCGCTATGTTGATCCTGTAGTCAAAGCCCAGTGGCCTGGTAACGACCTCTAGCCCTTGCCCGAGCCACCCGGCAATTGACCCCTTCAGGGCAGCCTGGCGCTCCCGGTCACCTAACCCGGTCATTTCGTCTCTAAAAAGTAGATATCGCGCGGCAGCTTGAAGATCGTGCCGCTCGATTTGTCTTTCCGGCACCTCCCCCTTATTGAGGAAAAAGGCCGCCTTTATCAAGGGGAACAGGGGACTATCTTCCAGCCCCGTGAGCACATCTGCCTCTTCCTCACTGTTTGCACGCGCATAGGACTCATAAAGTCCGTTGAGTTCCATCAGGGATTTTCCATCCGGAATCCATTCCTTGATTTCGGGGGAGGTAATCAAGGATTTTGTGGCGCTGATTCGTTCGTTTTCAAAGAATCTCTCCTGCTCCTCTGAAAGTCCCGGAAAGGTCATCATGGCCCAGAGGATAACGGAAAGCCCCAGGATCACCGTGCCCGCCTTTTTGATGTAATACCAGGTCCTCTCCCAGGTATGGATCAACAGACCCTTGAGGGTAGGCATCCGGTACGGGGGCAGTTCCATGACAAAAGGGGTCTCGGGTCCTTTTAAGATGGTGGAACGAATGATTTTGGCGGCCAAAAGGGCAAAACCCCATGAAAACAGGGTCAGGATAAACATCATTCGCGCCTTGTCCTTTGAGAAAAAGGCTCCGATTAGCATGGCATACACGGGCAACTTTGCGCCGCAGTTCATAAATGGCACCACCAGAAGGGTAGTGATCCTTTCCTTTGGGTCCTTGAGGGTTCTGGTGGCCATTACCCCGGGGACGGCACACCCACCTGAGATCCCGCCACTAACGATGAGGGCAATGACCGAGTTGCCATGGAGACCAAACCAACGGAGCACCCTGTCGAGCATATAGGCCATCCTTGCCATATAGCCGGAGTCCTCCATGATGGCGATGGCAAAGAACATGAACATGATAAGCGGAACAAATCCCAAGACCCCGCCCACCCCATCGATGATGCCCGAGACGATCAGGGATCGTAGATTCCCAACGGGAATGATGGACGAGACAATCTCCTTGAGGAATTCAAAGAAGACCTCAAGGACCCTTATGGGCACTTCACTGGCCGAAAAGGTGAAGACGTAGATCGCATAAAGTATGGTTATCATGAGAAGAGGGCCAATGATCCGGTTGGTCAAGACCTTATCGATCTTGTCTGAAAGGTTGAGGCGTAACTCAACCTTCCGCTTAACGGCCTTCCGGGTGATGCCGACGATGTAGCCATAACGATGACCGGCCATCACGCTCTCCGGCTCTTCATCGAGGGTATCCACCATGTGCTTTGACGTAGCCTGACAGATATCCTCTATGCTCCGGCCAAGATCAGGGTCCTCCTTTAGCAAATCCAGGATCTGCCTGTCCCCTTCCAGACACTTGAGCGCGCGCCACCTTGACGGATATCCTGCTTTAAAGGCCTTGGATCTCTTTATTATTGTCTCTATCTGGTCCAGGCCTTGATCAATGTCATTTCCATAGGAAATCACGGCTGGGCGCCATTCCGGGTCCCTCCTTGCAACCGCTATTACCCTGTCCAGACATTCTTGGATTCCTTGCTTTGATCTGGCCACCATCGGGACCACGGGAACCTGAAACAGGGTCGATAATAGCTGATCATCCACAACAATGCCCCTCGACTCTGCCGCATCCATCATGTTGAGGGCAATGATCAAAGGCGAACCAAGCTCCTTGAGCTGGACCGTCAAGTAAAGGTTCCTATCCAGATTGGAGGCGTCCACAATATCTACCACCAGATCCGGTTTTTCGTTGACCAGGAAATCCCTGGCCACGATTTCTTCAAGGGAATAGGCGGTCAGGGAGTAAGTCCCGGGGAGATCGACCACCTCTATCTCATATCCTTTATGGGTGACAGTGCCGTACTTCTTCTCCACCGTCACACCAGGATAGTTGGCAATATGCTGTCTTGCACCGGTTATGGCATTAAAGACAGTAGATTTCCCTGAATTGGGGTTCCCCGCCAGGGCTATGGTAATCTTTTCTTTCATCCTCACGACTGGGGCTCAGGCACATCCACCTCCACCCATATGCCACTTGCCTCATCATTCCGGAGCGTCAGTGTAAAATCCCTGATCTTTATGGCCACGGGGTCCCTAAGGGGAGCCCGGCCCCGTATCTGGACAGGGGTATCAGTGACCAGACCCATTTCCCTTATTCTCCTTCCCATGTCGCCAGTGGCCGATATCTTTCTGATAACGCCCTCCTGGTTATCCGACATTTCCCTCATCTTGATGACCTTTTTCATACCGAATGTATCCCAACTGCCTGGGTCACCCCCTTGGAGCCCGCCATGCGCCTCCTCAAGAGGCTAAATAAAAAGACCACGAGAGGAGCACTCCTTTGAAAGAATGAATGTCCTCGTGGCCTCAACCTTAGAATTCGTTCCTGAACCTATTGAAATTTTTAGTATATATCCTGGGTCTTGTCAAGAGGCCTCTACCACCACCTCATCTTCTTCCATCACTTCTTTCAACCGCTTGACATCACCTTTCACCTTGCCAATGAGGTTAACGGCACTTGCGGGTACAATCCTTCCTTTGCTGCTCATGGGGGTTGGCCCGAAAAAGATGCAAAAAGCTTGTCCGGTGGGCCAGTAACCCAGGTCACCTATTTCCACCTCCTCACGGGCACTCTCATCCAGCGCTGCCTCAACCGGGATAGTGAAATATATCTCATCCCCCCAGGTGTCAAAGGGGATCTTAAAGGGGAGGGCATCTCCCACTTTTCGGGCGGTGGGGGTGTCATTTAATTCCGCGTCAAGGGTCAAATGACCGATCACGATCCTGATCTTCATGGATGATCTCCTTTCGTGTCCCTGCCGGTCTGTTTCCGGAAAAAACGTGTCTGGAATTCATGTGGACTGATGTCGGCGTACAGCCCAACAAGGCCCAGAGTAAAACAGTAAAGAAAATGGATAAATCAAAAGAAAGGTCATAACGCTGAACCTTTGTGAAATGGCGTCAAACAACTAACTCACTCAGAAGCCGCTGGCTAAAGCAGATATAAAACACCCCCCGCCACTGTCCTCTTTTGCGGTTAAGGTCGAGTTGTACCCATTGGTAGTACCCTTCTCGTTGGTAGCCACCAGTC
>JABMQV010000701.1 GCA_013203065.1 Desulfobacteraceae bacterium
AGGACACAACCTCTCTCCTTTCGTGTACTAAACGCACCCGGAACCACGGGGGGGACCTCAAGATCCCTGCCGCCACCGCCTGCGGGGCTTTCCGGAAAATCCGCCCCCTTGAGTGAGGAGGAGGCTGATCAGGTGGTCTTTCTCCGCGTCATACCGGAAAAGGGTCACTCATTCGTGGGAGAAATGGTGCCTGTTGAGATCAGGGCCTATTTTCGGGAAGGGCTTCAGGCAACCCTAAACACCTTGCCCATCATTAACGGCAATGCCTTCGCCTGGCAGTCTTTGGGTAGAGAACCCCAGCAGACCAGAGAGGTCATTGACGGTCACGTTTTTCATGTCTTGACGTGGTATACCGCCATGTCGGGTGTCAAAGAAGGAGAATACCCCCTGAGCGTCCAATTGGATGCCACCGTTGTCGCCCCCGGTACTCACCGTCGCATGCGGTCTCCATTTGGCAGGAGTTTCTTCCATGATGACTTTTTTGACGGCTTTTTCAACCAGGGTCAGAAAAAAGAAATCAGGCTGGCGAGCCCGCCCCGGAAGATGCGACTCTTGCCCCTCCCAAAACTGGGGAGGCCCAAGAATTTCAGCGGGGCCGTGGGCCGGTTTAAACTGTGGGCCACTGCCAACCCAAAACATACCATGGAAGGGGACCCCATTACATTGAAAATGACCGTGAAGGGATCGGGCAATTTTGACCGGGTGTCATCTCCGGCCCTCAGTTCTCAAGAGGGATGGAAGACTTACACCCCAAGTGCCGCGTTCAAGCCCTCTGACAGCTCCGGGCGCGAGGGAAAAAAGGTATTTGAACAGGCCATCATCGCCCAGGATGCGTCCATTCGCAAGATCCCGTCGGTTGCCTTTTGTTATTTCGATACCAAGGACGGCAAATATGTAAACCTGCGTACCGAACCCATACCATTGAAGATCGACCCTGCCGGGGAAAAGGCTCAAAGGGCCTCCTCACAACCCAGCCATTCAGTTGCCAAGGCATCCGGTCCAGAATCAATGGATACGTCTCCGGAGGGCAAACATTCCGGCGGGCTGGCACCGATCCACGTTACCTTGGGCCCTGTGGCGGGCAGTTTACGCCCCGTGCTCGAAAACCCCTGGTTTGTGGGTGCACAGGGAATACCCCTGGGAGCGCTCTTTACGGGTCTCTTCTTCAGTCGCCGGCGCCGAAAGATGAGCCACGACCCAAAATTGGCGAGGAGGAAACAGGCAAAACAAATGATCACCAGATCGGTCAGAGAAATGGACCGGACCATTGCCGGACACGATGTGGAAGGGTTCTTTCGGGCATGCCGGTGTGCGTCCCAGGAACGTCTGGGAGAGATATGGGCCCTGCCGCCTGGATGCATTACCCTTGCTGAGGTGAAAGAACGCCTTCCTGAAAACGCCGCCGGCATCCGGCAGGTCTTTGAGACAGCCGATGCCGTAGCCTATTCAGGCCAGTCCTTTACCCAGGAAGAACTGAGGCAGTGCAAGGAGTTGGTCATCAAAGAATTGAAGAATTTGGAGGGAAAATGATGAACGCCATCAGTTTAGACACAAGACATGGAATGTTGCTGCATCTTCTCTTTGCGGGGACCTTGGCCCTCTTTCTGTGCATCTTCCCCTTAAAGGTAATGGCCACGGATGTTGACGATCTTTTTTCCCGGGGCAACCGGGCGTACGCTGAGGGTAAATACGATGAAGCCCTCACGCTGTATAAGGCCACTGTGGAGAAGGAGGGTTTTTCAGCCTCACTTCTCTACAACCTGGCCAACGTGTATTACCAGAAAAAAAATGTGGGCCTGGCCATCTTGAACTATGAAAGGGCCCTCTACCTTGATCCCGGTAATCCTGATATTCAGGCCAACCTGGACCTGACAAAAAAGGAATTCGGTTTGACCCCGGAACCGTCCACGCTGTGGAAGCGAACTTTCAACATCCTGAACCTTGACAAGTGGACCTGGCTGGGAAGCTTGGCCCTGGCCGCCTTTTGCCTTTTCTTCCTCTTCCGGTGTGTCACACCAAAAGCCATTCCACGTCCATTGTTCAGGACTATTGGAGCCGCACTGCTCTTGGTCTTTCTGGTTAGCGGCTCAATGGTAACAACCCGGTACATGAACATGAACTACGGGGTGATAACAAGTGACGATACGGCCCTCCATGTTTCACCCTTTGCGTCCGCATCCAGCTCCGCCCGCATAAAAGATGGGGAAATTGTCCGAATAGCCAAGGCCTATAAAGACTTTATCCTGGTCAAGTGTCCTGCGGGCAAATCGGGATGGATAGCAAAAAAGGCAGTTGAGCCTGTCATTCCCTCTCAGGACTGGAGCAAAAGCGCTACCTGAGGGCAATAATCATTGTTTCCAAGCACAGGGCTTGGAGCTTATTTATCTACACCATTTCAGAAAGGAGAATAGATATGAAGTCAAATAAGATCTTTAAGGTTTTTTCAACCAATAGACTGGCCATGATCTTTATATTCCTGGTCGCTGGGTTCTTGGCCATTTCAGGGACTTACTCGATTCCCGATTCACAGGCAACATCAGGAGATGTCAAGGGCGTTCCTGATAGTTTCACCGAACTGGCTGAGAAGTTCAGTCCGGCTGTTGTCAACATAAGGGCAGAGAAGTCTCACCGCGTGACAGGGCACCCTAACCGGCAATTCCAGAACCAACCCCCCTCTGGAAAAGGCAACCCTTATCATGACTTCTTTGAGAAGTTTTTTGGCGATCAAGCGCCAAAGGAGTTCAGGCAGCGAGGTCTCGGATCGGGATTTATTATTGACGAAAATGGGCATATCGTAACAAATAACCATGTTGTTCAAGGAGCTGACAAGATCAAGGTCATTTTGAAAGATAAAAGGGAATTTGACGCAAAGATCGTGGGACTGGACCCAAATACTGATCTGGCACTCATAAAGATAACGCCTGACAATCATCTTCCGATTATCGAATTCGGAAATTCTGATACCCTGAAAGTGGGCGAATGGGTGGTGGCCATAGGAAATCCCTTCGGTCTGGCGCATACTGTCACGGCAGGCATCATCAGCGCCAAGGGACGTGTGATTGGAACCGGACCCTATGACGATTTCCTTCAGACGGACGCCTCCATCAACCCCGGAAACAGCGGTGGACCCCTCATCGATATGCAGGGCAAGGTGATCGGGATAAATACAGCCATCATTCCCGGGGGACAGGGCATTGGATTCGCGATCCCCGTCAATCTTGCCAGAGGGATTGTTGAGCAGCTCAAGACCAAGGGGGAGGTTACCCGAGGCTGGCTGGGTGTGGGGATCCAGGACCTGACCAAAGAGCTAAGGGAATATCACGGAATAGAGGACGGTGAAGGTGTCCTCGTAACACAGGTCTTTCCGGGTGACCCTGCCCAAAAGGCGGGGATAGGGCCAAGAGATATCATTCTGGAGGTCAATGGTCGCAAGGTAAAGAACAGCCGGGGACTGAGCCGGATGATTGCCGATGCCCCCGTAGGTGCAACGGTAAAAGTTCTGGTCTTGCATGACGGCACGAAAAAGACTCTTGACATTGAACTTGCCAAGAGAGAGGACAAAAGGCTTGCTCGTGGCAGGGAGAAGATGGGTCAAGAGTACGATTTCGGTATCCACGTGGCGGAATTGACCCCTGAGATGGCACAACGGTTCAACACATCGGAAAAAGAAGGTGTGCTGGTGGTGAAAGTGGAACCGGAAAGCAAGGGCCAGAAGGCCGGTATCATGGTGGGCGATTTGATCAAAGAGATCAATCACGAGGAGATAGATTCGGTAAAGGATTTCGAGGAAGTGCTCCAGAAGATCAAACCGGGGCAACCTGTCTCCCTGTATATCTGGCGAATGAACAGAGGTTTCATTGTGATAAAACTCACCAAACAGGAAGACAATTAAAAAACCGTGCGCGCGGGGCCCAGATTAACCCCAAGAGCTTTGCTTTCCTCCTTTGCTCCTTGGGCCCTGCGCCTTCACCACCTCCTAACCCATAAACCGGAAAAGTGCCTAAAGTGAACAAAAGTTATAGCAACGACTCTTCACTTTTCCGGCCTATGCGGCCCTGGGCAGCCTGATCGTAAAGGTAGAGCCCTTGTCTGGTTGGCTTTCGACACTTATGGTCCCGCCGTGAGTCTGGATAATGGCCCTCACAAAGCTGAGACCCAGGCCCAACCCGCGCCTTGACCTGCTACGGTCCCCCCGGTACAATCGATCCCATATCTTGTCGATCTCCTGCGGGGGAATCCCCATCCCCCTATCTGAAACCGTGATCAGGGCATGGCCGTCCCTTTCACGTGCCGAGATCTCAACCCGTCCCCCGTCACCGCTATACTTGATGGCGTTGTCAACAAGATTGGCGATAACCTGCTGAAAACGGGTGCGGTCCGCGTTGATAAACATCTCATCGGGAAGAACGACATCCATGGAAATGTTTTTCTCATCGGCCAGTATCTCGTATAGATCACCGACGGCCTTAATCACCTCCGGGACAGAGACCCGGCTCATATCCAATCTCATCACACCGGTCTCGGCCTCAGCCACATCCATCAGGGTATTGAGCATGATAAGGACGCGTTCAGACTCTTCCATGCAGTCGCCAAGAGCCTCGTAGCAGGCCTCGGGATTCTTGGCATCCTGTAGGGCAAGTTCCGCACCCCCGCGAAGACGGGTCATGGGTGTGCGCAGGTCGTGGGCAACATTATCCAGGGACTCGTGCATCGCCCGAATAAGGGAGTCATTCCTGTCCAGCATCTGGTTGAAGAGACTCACCAGTTCATCCATTTCCCCACGTCCGCTACGCGCCGGGACACGTTTGCTCATCTTCCCTGTCTCCAGGATGTCCCGAACGGTCTGAATCAAGTTGCGGATGGGCCGTATCGCGCGAAATGTCAAGACCCCCCCTCCTATTATGCCGAGTAGGAGAATCGGCACAACAAAGCTTATAAAGATGGTCCTGAAGTAGGAGAGCAGTTCCTGGCTTTGAACCGAGCTCTTTCCTACCTGAAGCGTAAGTCCTCCGGGCAGGGGGGCCAAGCCGATGGTCCACGATCCCTTTTCTGTGTGGTCTTTGATGGAAAGCCAGAAGTCGGTCTCAGTCGGGGGAACCGATCTGAGTTGGTTCAGATCAACGCCTTCAAAGCCCTCAGGTATGCTGACAAAAAGGACGTTGTTAAACGGCCCCACCACGCGAACAAAAAAAATGTCACGGGCGGTATTGGATTGCTCATCAAAACGTGCCTTGAGGGCCCGCAGCCCTCCTTCTTCGTACCAGGCAACATATTCATGGATCCGATTCCTGATGATTTCCTGTTCCCTCTGCTCGACCAGCCCCTCAATGAGATAGTAAGCAACAACGAATAGCCCCAGGGAACTGATCACAAAGAATAAGGCATAGAGAAGGCTCAGCTTCAAGCTGAATGTCAGCCCGATCTTCCTACTTCTCTTTGAGGACATAGCCCATTCCGCGAACGGTATGAATCATTTTGGGTTGGAAGTCCCTGTCGACCTTGTTACGCAGCCGGCAGACCAGGACGTCTACCACGTTGGTCTGCGGGTCAAAACTGTAATCGTATACATGCTCCAGAATGGAAGTCTTTGAGATTATACGTCCCTTGTTGCGCATCAGGTATTCCAGCAGAGAAAATTCCCGGGACGGAAGGGTGATGGGCTGGCCCTCGCGGTTTGCTTGCCGTGACAGGAGATCAATGGTCAGATCACCTGCCCTGAGCGACGAAGGGTCTGATGTCTGGCTGGCCCTCCGGATCAGGGCCTGGATCCGTGCCAGAAGCTCGGAGAAGGA
>JABMQV010000702.1 GCA_013203065.1 Desulfobacteraceae bacterium
AAATATTTTGGTATTCCTTTTTCTGAAATCCGAATACCTTTGTGGCAGAAAACGACTGAAAAGGCATTAAAACCATATTCACCGACGCTCAAGGTCCCCGTTCTAATCCACGCGACGCTCACGGTATGGGATTCTTTAGCAATCTGTGAATACATTTCCGAAAATTTTCTTTCCGGGAAGGGCTGGCCCGGCGAGACAGAAGCGCGGGCCGTGGCAAGATCCATAAGTGCAGAGATGCACTCAGGTTTTTTTGACCTAAGGGATGAGATGCCCCTGAATTGCCGTAAGGGGTTTGACGATCTAAAAATTTCCTCAAAAGCAAGCTCAGAAGTTGATAGAATCGAACAAATATGGAGCCAATGTAGAAGAAAGTATGGGACTTCAGGCCCATGGTTATTTGGTGAGTTTACAATAGCAGACTGTATGTTTTCCCCGATAGTACTCCGTTTCATAACCTATGGCGTTAAACTTAATGACAGGTGTTCAAAATATGCGGATGCAATTTGTGCGCACCCGGCTATTGTGGATTGGCTGGAATCCGCCAAGTTGGAAACTGAGATCATAGAGGAATTTGAAATCCGCCCATAACTCCAAGAAGGAAGAGCAGTGGCGAAACTGGCCTTTTGCGGCAACGACTGTCACGAGTGTCCCAGATATATTGCAACCCAAAGTGGTGATAGAGAATATCAAAAAAAAGACTATGATCGGTTGCAAAAGGCATTTTTCGAAAAGAAGCAGAATCTAGATAGTGTTCATGGGAAGTATCTCAAAAAATCAGGTCGGCGTCCGCCCAACGAATCGTTATAACGGAATCACTGATTCGTCCCATTGATCGCGGTCATGAAGCCCGCTTTAAAAAAACATGGAACAATGAAAACTGAAAAAAGAATTCGGATCCTACAAGAAAAGCTGCGTGAAAGAGAATTTTCCGGTGCGCTCTTACTTTATTCACGGGATGTGTTTTATTACACCGGAACTGCACAACCATCATACCTTGTCGTGCTACCTAACGAGTTTTTCCTTTTTGTACGAAGTGGTTTTGAGTTTGCCATAAACGAAGCGTTTATTCCACAGGAGAGAATAAGAGAAGAACGCCGATTAGAAAATATTTACAGAGAAATATTCTCGAATTTGCCGAACAATAAGAAGATTGGGGCTGAATTGGACGTCTTAACGGCCGCCCAATTTATGACGTTCAAAAAGATTTTTTCAGGCTTTGAATTTGTTGATATATCCCCTGTGATTATGGAGCAGAGAACAAGAAAAGACCCCGATGAGATTCATAAGATCAAAGAGGCTTGTAAAGCCGTTCATGCCGGCCACCACGCAGTTTTGGAGAATCTAAAGGAAGGAACCACAGAGCTTGAACTTGCCGCGGCAGTTGAAAATGCCCACAGATTGGCCGGGCATGAAGGAATTTTCTTTATCAGGCAACCGAATTTTTTTATGGGCAGAGGGCCGATTTCCTCCGGTTCAAATCTGTTCAGAATCAGTGGCGTCGTTTATACCATCACAGGTGTTGGCTTGAGCCCATCGGTTCCGGCCGGGCCTTCCAGGAGATCAATTTCAAAGGGAGATCTGGTTGTTATTGACATCCCAACGCTGGTGGACGGATATCATGGAGACCAGACAAGAAGCTATATTTTGGGAAAGGCCAATGGACAGGTTGAAATGATGCATAATCGGCTCAAAGAGATTGCTGACTATCTTATAGAGACTATCAGACCGCAGATGAAATGCAGCGAAATTTACCAAATGGCGATGAAAAAATCAGAAGAGCTAAAGGTTCAGGATATCTTTCTATCTTTTGGTAGGGGAAAAATGAGCCGAATGATTGGGCATGGTGTAGGATTGGAACTGAATGAGCCTCCTATTCTGGCTGAATATGACCACTCTGAGGTTTCAGATGGCTTTGTACTTGCCTTGGACATGCATATGATGGATGATAATGTTGGCGTGGTTAAATTGGAAGATATGATCCTGATTACCGACAATGGAAATGAGGTTTTGACAAAAACCCCAAGACATCTTTTTGAGGTATAGAAGATAGTCAAGATAAAATGCCCGCACCCCAATCCGACCAGAAAACCATAGACCCGAGGGGGCTAATAGCCTGCCCTGAATGTGACTTATTGATGCGGGGAACCAAACCAGGACCCGGTATCAAGAGTCTGTGCCCCAGATGCGGATACACGCTTTTCCATGTGAAGAGGAACTCTGTGGAACGTACCCTCGTTTTGAGCTTGTCGGGGCTGATTCTTTTTGTGCCTGCCATGGTGTTGCCCATCATGACCCTGGATACAATGGGACTCCAGCGAACCAGCAATATCCTCCAGGGGATAAAGGCACTGTTCCTGGACGATTTTCACATGGTTGCCATCATCGTGCTTTTAACTGCTGTCATTGTCCCGTTCCTCAAGCATCTGCTGCTGTTCTATGTATCAGCTGCCATCCGAATAAAGCCCCATGGAAGGAATCTGGCCCTCGTTTTCAGGTTTTATCGGCGGCTGGATGAATGGGGAATGCTGGAGATCTATATGCTCGGCATTCTCGTATCAATTACAAAATTGACAGATCTTGCCCAAGTCTCCTATGGGATCGGGCTGTTCTGCTTTGTCTCACTACTGGTAATCACCTTGTTTTCATCCATCACCTTGGACGAACATCAATACTGGTCTCTCATTGGCCGGCGTGCGGGAAGCAAGAATGACTAAAGGACATCTGACGGTGCGGGGGGCAGGCCTGATTCAATGTATGGAGTGCCATTTGTTAACGGCAAAAAGACATGGGATCAGGGAAACGAACTGCCCGCGCTGCGGAGCAAAACTTCAATTTAGAAAAACGACCAGTCTGTCAAGGACCTGGGCCCTGCTGATAACCAGCCTCATCTTATTCTTTCCCGCCAACCTCCTTCCCATAATGAACGGGACCTATTTGGGAGAGA
>JABMQV010000703.1 GCA_013203065.1 Desulfobacteraceae bacterium
CCGTCTCCAATGACACAAATACGCACTTTGTCTTCTGGAATCAAACCGGCATCCTTGATTCTCAAGAGATCCGCGGCCAATTCTTTGTCGTCTTTGATTTGATGCCAACTGATCAGGTGGCTGATTCGGTCCCCATCAAGCAGATACAGCCGAAACCCTTTGACCTCCTGCCACTCCCCTTTACCCCGTTTACCTTTCCTTGGAGAAGGCTCTGGCCGGGTGGGTGCATGCGCCCCATCAACGCCTATCATCAGAATTGGCCGTCGAAATTTACCAGCAGATAATTTCTCAATTTTACTATGGATTTCATCTTTGCCAGGACATACATCCAATATACCCAGGTCTTGCGCCATTTCATTGGTCACATCGTGGCTATGATGATTACTTAGATCAATGCCCGTACATCTTTTTATTGTCTCACTGGCCATCTCATAGGGCATCTCGCTTGTTAACCACGCCTCTATTTCCTGGACGTCCGGCTGGATTTTCCTCTCAGATAAGCCCAAGGCCTCATCTAAAGGGTAAAACCCATAACGGCAGGCTTTACAGTAAAAATATGGCCGGTAAAGTACAACCGGTCCAATGATCGTGGTAATCTCACGCTTCACTTTCTCAGCCCTGGCTTTAATACGACGATGGCAATGCGCACATTTGCAATATTGTTGATCCAATAGATGACCAAATTTCTTCTCTATCAGCGCTAAGGCTGCCTGACCCATAATCTCAGAGCGCTCTTGAAAAAGGCTCTTCGATATATCGTCCATGGAATCCATAGCGCTATCACTTTCTATTTTGTCTAATCGATCGCATAGGAAGGACAAAAAATCTGACTTCCAATCTCCAACCGTATTCAGAGCAACATTTTGCATGGGAAATCCTCACGTTTTGATGAAATTGAGGCCTCTTTCCCATTATTTGTTAATGCATTAGGCGTGTAATGTCCAGCCTGATTTCCATTGATTACAACTAAATAAACCCTCTATATGCCGCATTAGCTTCCATAATCTTCAAAATTCACAAAATATCGTTAAGAATCAGGTAATGCTCCCTCCGGAACTCCAGCCAATTGAGACTTGCTGGGCTGTGGTAAAGAACTATATGGCTGACAATTGCGATTTCTCGATGTCAGGGTTGCGGAAAAGGCTGCCGGAGGCTTTTTCGAAGGTCACCAGTTCTACGGTTAAAGAAATTATTGCTAAGGTGGTGGAGCAGGAAGACAAGTACTGGAAAGAAGATGAAAAACTTGACCAGGAGTATACTAAGGATAGTGACGAGGAATACGTGGGGAGCAAGCTCTTCGAAGACGACGGATTAATGCACTATTTTGAAGAGGGGTGAAAACCTGTCAAGTAAACTATTCGGTATCAAGAGTTCCGGTACGCGCTATAATATGATTATGTTTTGCCTCAGAGGGGATTGAGTTTCCATTAAGATGTGTTAGTTGTCAAAGGCAGGAAGAAAAAAATGGTCAAGAAACGAAGTCCTTTTCCAAGGCAAATCCATGAAAAATGCCCGATGAACTCTATCATTGAGCTTCATGACAGCCTGAAGCGGTCCAGCGTTTCTTTTCGTTTACGCCAATCCGGTTGGCACCGGCTTAACAATGAGTAGAATGCCTTTGAATGGTTATGGCGCTTCAAGTGGCAGAACTCATGCATGATGACGTACTCGATACAATGCACCGGCGCTAGCACCAGGTTAAGATTGAGCGTAATTCGGCCATTGGGGCTGCAACTTCCCCATCGCCTGCGCATGGTGCGAATCACCATTTCGGGCCTTGGGACGCCATGACGGGATGCAATGGCGAAGCACTTTTCCATGTACCGGTCCAAGGTCTCATGGGCCCTTTTTCTATACCATGCATCCGTGGCCTTTTTAATGTCCTGTATGTTTGCCTTCTCTTCAACCCAAACCCATAAAAAACGTCCCAGAAGTTTTGCAGGCTGCTTCTCCCGTTTTTCCACTTTGAGCCGATACTGCCTGCCCAGATAAATAAAGGTTTCTCCGCTAACGTATCGCTTGGGAGTGGGCAAGGGATGATAGGCCTCCACCTTATCAAGGGTCCTGGCAATCCATGGGGCTTTTTTTTGGAGCGCCACGCGAATCGCATCATCAGTTGCGGTTTTCGGGGCAAATACCTCTACCGTCAAATCAGGAGACACGACCACGCGTAGCCTCTTGCGCTCCCCGCGATGAAGGAGGTAGGGGATCTGTCGCGACCCGAAATCAAGGAGATGTTCTTCGGCCCTAATCTTCATTGGCTATGGCCACCTCTATGCACCGATCAATGATGGCGTCCTGGTCATCCAGAGAAAGAGCAAGACCATGTTCCTCGGCCACTTCAAAAAGGATATCGTCGATCTCACCCCGCATTTTGTTGGCGGCATCCTGATTTGAGCGCCAGTCCCTAATCTTGTGGCGGGATATCCTCTCCACAATCCGAAGGGCGATCTCCGTCCCCGGTTTATCATTGTTTGGCGCGTATACGGCCATGGGCTCGCGAACACAGCCAAAATAGCGGCGGGCCATATCCCTTCCCACAAGGTCATAGGGGACATCGTCATCGGTGTGCGTCACCACCTTTGTGGAGATATCCTTGATTTTCTCGAGGGCTTCGAGGGCCTTAAGGCGGCCCTCATGGTAGGCCTCTATAACCTCTTCCAGGAGTTTGGAAAATTTCTTGTAAAAGGCAGGGTCTTTGGCCATTTCGTGCTCGATCACATGCCGGGTCGCAGCGGCAATCATATCCGCCTTGGCTCCGGCGCTCTTGCCGTTATCCTCGAGCACTTTCTGCCGTTCCTTGGCATCGAGAAGGTTTATGGGTTCGCAAAGTTGCTCAACTTCACCGGCCCCCACGTGTGTATCGATCAGTTTCTTGATCTTGGGTTCATATTCTGAAAAATTGACCCTCTCCTGGTAGCGTTGCGCGACCGCGGCCCTTACATTTTGGAAGAACTTTAGATCGGCCTTATATCTTCTGATCATATTGGGCGATGTGGTCTCCAGGAAATTCGTGGATGACAGGGCAAGTGAAAGGGTTCGGGCAAAGAGACTGAAACGTTCGTAGAACCTGTTACGCAGGTCGGCATCCCGCAGGTGGACCTCATAGACCTCAGGGTCTGTTGCGCCTTTCACCGACTCGAACAACTCCCACAGGTTCGAATGGAGCTGCGGCAATTCCCTCGCCCTATCGGCAATGTAGGCAACCGTCTCCTCCAGGTCGGCCCGATCGTAGTCCGCCAGCCGGCCGTAAAAGTCAATGGCCTGGTCCAGCTCCTCAATGACTCCGCTGTAATCGAGGATCAATCCGTACTCCTTTGCTTCGTGCAGGCGGTTCACCCGGGCAATGGCCTGAAGGAGGGTGTGCTCCTTCAGTTTTCGGGCAAGGTAAAGGACCGTGTTGCACGGGGCATCGAAGCCGGTGATCAGTTTATCCACGACTATTATGATTTCCGGGTTTTCACCATTTTTGAAGGCGTTGATGATCTGTTTGTTGTAGTTCTTCTCAGATCCGTAGCGATCCATCATCTCCTTCCAGAAGGTCTTTTCCTTGTACGAGGGCCTGGACCCTTTGTCTTCACCCTCGGTCACGGAAGGGGCAGAAATGAGGACCTCTGTAGACACCAGACCGAACTCGTCCATGAACTGCTTGTATTTGAGGGATGTTTCCTTGTCGGGAGTAACAAGTTGCCCCTTGAGCCCCGTTCCCTTATAGCCAACGGTGTAGTGAAGGCTGATGTCCCAGGCAATCATGCGCACTTTATGAGTGGCCTTGTTGAGCTCGCGTTCCGTTGAAAACTTTCTTTTGAGATCGGCCTTCTGGTCTTTGGTGAGCCCGATGGTCATTTTCTCAAACCAGCCGTCGATGGCATCCCTTTCCAGCTCTTGAGGCACATGCCGTGCTTCGTAGAGCAAGGGCTTTACGGCCTTGTCTTCAACGGCCCGGGAAATGGTATATGGGGGCCTGAAGAGATCCCCAAATTTTGCAAAGGTATTCCTCTTTGCGGATTTGGCCAGCGGGGTCCCCGTAAAGGCAATAAAGCAGGCCCCTTTCATGGCCAATCGCATTCGGGCATGCTGCTCTTCGTATTGGCTGCGATGCCCCTCGTCCACAAGGACGAAGGTATTTCGGTCGGCCCCACTTAACATTCGGCTGGATGCGGCTGTGGCGAATTTGTGAATGAGTGTTGTGACCACATGGGTCCGATGGTCAAGGAGAAGTTCCACAAGATGTTTGCCCGTATTGGCCTGTTCCGGCTCCAGGCCGCAGGCCCGGAAGGTTCCGCAGATCTGGTCGTCCAGATCGATCCGGTCGGTCACCAGAATGATCTTGGGATTCAGGATGTCGCGGTGCAGTGCCAGCGATTTTGCCAGCATCACCATGGTCAGAGACTTGCCGCTCCCCTGGGTATGCCAGACAACGCCCCCCGGTCTCGGATCATCCGGGGCCGCGCTCAGGGCCCGTTTCAGGATATCATGGACCGTAAAGAACTGCTGATACCGGGCGATTTTTTTGATGCCGTTGTCAAACAGGATGAATTTGTAAGCCAATTCCAATAGTCGATTCGGACGACACAGGGAATAAATCGCACGGTCCTGCTCGTAGATCTCCCGTCCCTGCTTCAGGATAGTTCGATATGCTTTTTGGACGTCTTGAAATGGCCCCGTCAGCAGCTTATAAACATCTTTTTCATCGAGATCCCGATGAAGGGTCTCCCGAATCGTCTCATCAAGGTTCTCTTCTCTCCATATGGCCCAAAAAGGTCGCGACGTGCCAGTGGTGCCATACCGGGCCTTGTCCCGGGCCAGGGCCAGGAGCATCTGGCAATAAAGGAAGAGCTGCGGAATGCCGTCCCTTGCCTGGTAATCGGCGAGTTGATCAATGGCAAGGTCGATGGGTTTCTTTTTGGCCTGTGTGTAGGCTGAGCGCTTGCACTCCATCACCACAAGCGGCATGCCGTTTACAAACAATACGATGTCCGGCACATAATGCTTCTGATACCCGATCCGCTCCACCTTGTATTCCGCCGTGCAGTGATAGGCGTTGTTTTCAGGATTTTTCCAGTCGATGTAGTCGATGGTAAAGCTCTTGGTATCCCCCTCCACGGTCTGGGGCACGCTGGTCCCCAGGCATAAAAGGTCATATGCCTGTTCGTTTTGATGAATCGCGCCTGTGGCCCGGAATCCCTTGAGGGCCTGAACCGCGTTCTGGATGGCATTCTCGGTAAAGGGATGGGTATCCCCTTTGAATTCGTAGCGGCCGTGGCTCCGAATATGGTCCACCAGGATGGGCTCCAAGATCGCGGATCCGAGACGACCGCCCCGGAGGTCGACCGTTTCTTCAGGTGACAGGTATTTCCAGCCAAGCTGCATGAGGAGCTGCAGGGCCGGGAGCTGGGACTGCACCTTTTCCAGGTAGTTAGGCAATTCGTGTTCCGGAACGCCATAGGGCGTCTGCTCTTCCATAGCCGCCTCCTATGTCTTGACCCGTATCTCTCCGGTCAGCCGTTTCTGCAACGACCGCCCTGTTTCCGTAAGC
>JABMQV010000704.1 GCA_013203065.1 Desulfobacteraceae bacterium
CTCGGAATGGGATTCAGCCAATCTTGCCCGTGAGATCCTCGCCGAACAGGGGATCGGCAAAAGGTCCTTGGGGAAGTTCTTGAGGCAGCTCACCACCCTGAGGATTGCGTCCGTATGGGGGCCGGCAGATGGAGTTCTTGATAATCCGCTCTTCCCTATTTGCAGGGAATATCTCCATAGAGTCAGAGAACTCGGTATGTTGGACTTTGAGGACCTGGAAGTGGAGACATTGAGGCTCCTTCGGAATCACCCCGATGCCCTTACCGGTTACTGCGGGGAACTCAAATGGATCTTTGTGGACGAATACCAGGACACCAACAGGATTCAGGTGGAACTTCTAAAGGCCCTATATTCGATCGCAAGCGGGAGTATCTGCGCCATCGGGGATCCGGATCAGGCCATCTATGGTTTCCGTGGGGCGGATGTCAAGAATTTTCACCGGTTTATTGAAGACTTCCCGGTGGCAGAGCAAATATCCCTCAACAGGAATTATCGCTCAACAAGATCCATTCTCAACGGTTCAGCTGCCCTCTTGGGAAAGGCAACCCCCCTTGAATACGAAATTGAGGGAGGTGGCCCCATATCGCTTGCGCCATGCCGGACCGCACCGGAAGAGGCGGAGATGATCGTGGAGCAGGTTGAGAGGGCCATCGGGGGCACATCCTATTTCTCCTTGGACAGCGGGAGGGTTGCCACCCACGAAGGAGACCGCTCCCTGGGGTTCGGCGACATCGGTGTCCTTTACCGGCTGAACAGTCAGGGAGATGTCCTGGCGGCGGCCCTCAACCGGGCAGGGATTCCCTTTGTACGATCAGGCGAAACCCCGCTCATTGCATGGCACCCCGTAAATATCCTGTGGCGGTTTTTTCAGAGGCTCCGATATCCCGACAACCTTTACTACCAAAGGCAATATCGTGACCTGCTTTCAGATTCCGAAACGGGAAAAAGACAATCAATTGATTCCTTTGACGGTAATGGGACGCTTCCGGACCTTATAGATCGGGCTGTGGGATTCCATGGTTTTGCGGTTGAATCAGAGGAGTCTATAGAGGCCTTGAGGCGGTTGAACCGGTTGGCCAAGGATTTTGAAGGAGATATGGCGACCTTCCTGGACTCCCTTTCCCTCGAAAGGGGAATCGATCATGCGGCCCTCTTGGGTGATCGCGTGGCTCTCATGACCCTTCATGCGGCCAAGGGGCTTGAATGGCCGGTGGTCTTTATCGTTGGATGCGAGGATCGGCTCATGCCGTGTTCCCTGTTTGGAAGCTGTGACGAAGAGGAAGAAAGGCGCCTCTTCTATGTTGGAATGACCCGGGCCCGCTCGCGGCTTATTCTCTCCCACGTAAAACAACGGGTCCTCAATGGACGCAAACTAAAGATGGGTCCATCTTCTTTCCTTGACGCCATACCCCAGGACCTTTTGAGGCCCCTTGAGCGAGGGGCCTGGAAACCCAGAGAAAGGGCCCTAAAGCAACTGAACCTGTTTAATGCTTGAAGGCCCGTTGACCCGTAAAAACCATGGTCACTTGGGGGTCTGCCTCGTTACAGGCCTCAATCACCTCAAAGTCCCGCAGCGACCCCCCGGGCTGGACAATGGCCCTGATCCCCTCCCTGATGGCCACATCCACGCCATCCCTGAAAGGGAAGAAGGCGTCAGACACCATACTGGCGCCCAAGAGTCCGCCCTTTGCCTCACTTGTTTCCTCATCAATTTCCTTTAATAGGGCCCGGTCTCTTTGCCCCCTCTCAACCGCCAATTCCAGCTCCTTGAATGGAATACCGTGCCTCCTGAAACAGACCCCATCTGCATACTTGGCATAAGCCTTAAAAATGCCAATCTCCGCCACACCCACCCTGTCCTGCTCACCTGTTCCTATCCCCACGGTTACGCCGTCCTTCACATAGATGACCGAATTGGAGGTGATGCCCTGCTCCACCTGCCATCCGAAAAGCATATCCGAATACTCCTCATCTGTGGGCCTCCGGGCAATGGTGTATTGCTCTCCCTGGTACTCTGTGCTGGCAAGGGAAAAATCTTGGGCAGACCGTATCCGGTTCAGGGGAGACTGTTGGACAATGACCCCGCCGTCAATCAGGCTCTTAAAGTCCACAAATCTTTTCTCGCCATATTCTGAAAGGTTCTCCATCCGGCTGATCTCTATTATGCGAAGATTAGACCTTTTGGAAAGGATATCAACGGTCCCCTCTTCAAACCCGGGGGCGGCCACCACCTCCAGATAATTTTCGGAGATCATTTCCGCGGTCGCCAAATCCATTGGACGGTTAAAGAGGGCACACCCACCAAATGCAGCGATCCGGTCAGCCATGTCAGCCTTTCCGTAAGCCTCTGTCAACGTGGCACCGTAGGCAACACCACATGGATTGTTGTGTTTTACGATCACTACCGCAGGCCCGGCAGTGAGATATTTCATGATATTGAGGGCATTATCCACGTCGGTCAGATTGATCTTGCCGGGATGCTTTCCGCTCTGGAGCATATCCTCTTCTCTTATGGCCGAAACGAGTCCCTTCCCCGGCTCCACAAACTGGCATTGTCCAAGAACTAAGTTACCGTTAACAAGTTCATAGAGGGCCGCTTCCTGACCTGGGTTTTCACCGTAGCGAAGCCCTTTCTCAACGAGTTCTCCCGTTTTATCATCAGGGATCTTCCAAGATCTTTTCCTGTAGACCAGCGCCTGATCGCCAAAAGAGATGGTTATCTCCGGAGGAAAGTGGTCATCCATTACGGTCCGATACATTTTCTTCAGGTCATCACCCATGTCTTCCTCCCCATGCCTCTGGAAATCCTGGCAATGTTAGGGCCTGCGCAGAAATTCAGCGAGGCGGTTTGCTCACCCCGCCAATCTTCAATTTTCCGGCTCCCCCAATCATAATGGCTTCAACCGTTCTTGCCCTTTTTTGTACTTCTCTACATAGGCGTAGGCATTATGATTATGGATCGATTCAAAATTTTCAGCCCCTACCGCAAACCATGTAATATTAGGGTCATTATTTACCTTGAGCGCAACCTCCCTCACAATATCCTCCACGAACATGGGGTTCTGATAGGCCCTTTCGGTCACGTATTTTTCATCTTCACGCTTCAGTACAGAATAGACATCGCTCGAAGCAGACTCCTCAACGAGCCTGATCAGGTCTTCAATCCATACAAATTTTTTGAAACGGACCTCCAGGCAGACCTCCCCCCGCTGATTGTGTGCTCCGAAATCGCTTATCTCCTTTGAGCAGGGGCAGAGAGTGGAGATGGGGACCCGGATGATGGTCATCAGGTCACTTGCCTCGCTTAAGGCCCCCTTATAGGTACATTCATATTCCATGAGTCCTTCAGCGCCGGTCACCGGGGCCGCCTTGTTGACAAAGTAGGGGAAGGTGACCTCCATGTGGGCACTTTCAGCATTCAGCCTCTCCTTCATCTCTTCGAGAATTTCAGAAAAGCTTTGAAGAGATATCCGCCGGCTATGCTCATTGAGGAGCTCTACAAAACGACTCATATGGGTCCCCTTGTAATAGCGGGGCAGGTTTACATACATATTGATCCTGGCGACCGTCTGTTGCTCCCCCATATCCTTATCAAGTACTGTGATGGGATACCGGATCCCTTTTACACCCACCTGATTAATGTCGATATTTCGGTGGTCCTTGTGATTCTGTATATCTTCCATTCCTGCCTCTTCCAAAACCAAAGATCACACTCGACTATATTATCTGATTTCCAATGTCAATAGAGACGTCAGAAGGGCCCGCGCCCGAGCAGTTGTACCCTGCTTAACCGGGGTCATGCGGCTCAGGTATGTATTTCCACCACATCCCCATCCCGCAGGATATGATCCCGCTGTATCATCTGGCCATCGAAAATTGACGCCCCCCATATCCTGGCAAATTTCAGGTTTTTGACAAAGTCTTTATGGATCTTGGTAGCAAGTTCCTCCAAAGTTCTCTCCTTTGGAAGGACGAAGGGGCTGTTGAAATCGGGCTTTTTTCCAGGCGCCTTGGTGAAGACCCGCATAATCCCTGAAATCTCATAGATCATCTCCACAAAACGCGCCAG
>JABMQV010000705.1 GCA_013203065.1 Desulfobacteraceae bacterium
CCGTCAGCCTGATCACGAGCTTTGCAAGCTCCAGGATGGTCACTTCGGCAGGATTTCCCAGATTCACCGGCCCGATAAACCCATCGGGCCCGTTCATCATCCGGATCATGCCCTCTATGAGGTCGTCCACGTAACAAAAAGACCGGGTATGGGACCCGTCCCCATAGACGGTGATGTCCCGACCGGTCAAGGCCTGGACGATAAAATTGCTCACCACCCTGCCGTCATTCGGGTGCATGTGTGGTCCGTAGGTATTAAAGATCCTGATGACCCTGATATTCACGCTATTCTGCCGGTGATAATCGAAGAACAGGGTCTCTGCGCACCGCTTTCCCTCGTCATAGCAGGATCTGGGTCCTATGGTGTTGACATTGCCCCAATAGTCTTCCTTTTGGGGGTGTACGGTAGGGTTTCCATAGATCTCACTGGTGGAGGCCTGTAGGATCTTCGCATTGACCCTCTTGGCAAGGCCCAGCATATTGATGGCACCCATTACGCTGGTCTTGACGGTCTTGACGGGGTTGTACTGGTAGTGGATAGGGGAGGCCGGACACGCAAGGTTGTATATTTCATCCACTTCCAGGTATATGGGTTCCACCAGATCATGGCGTACCAGTTCAAAATTGGTTCTCCCAAGTAGATGACTGATGTTTTTCTTGCTTCCCGTGAAAAAGTTATCCAGGCACAGGACATCATGCCCATCTGCCACCAGACGATCACAGAGGTGGGAACCCAGGAATCCTGCTCCCCCTGTCACCAGGATACGTCTTTGCCTTCGAATCATCCTTCCCATTCCCCAGTTTCAAGTTTCGAGTTTACAGTTTCCAATTTCCGTTTCAATCAAAAATGGGTCAGTGCCGGTTTTCCGATGGGAAAAACATTAAAACCGATCTCATATAGTCTCTCGTGGTCCAGGGTATTCCTGCCATCAAAAATAAAGGCCGGTTTGGTCATTGAGCCGTAGATTCTTTCAAAATCCAGCCCCGCATACACATCCCACTCGGTCATCACCGCAATGGCATCACAGCCTTCAGCAGCCTTGTACGGGTCTTCATTAAAAGACAGCATTCCATCAATCCCCTCAAGGTCTTTCATGGCATTATCTAAGGCCCTTGGGTCGGTGATTACCAGTTCGGCCCTTTCTTCTGCAAGTCTCTTTGCGACAAATATGGCAGGGCTCTCTCTTGTATCCCCCGTGTTTGCCTTAAAGGCAAATCCGAAGAGGCAGACCCTTTTTCCCGCCAGGGTGTTGAACATGGCGTTTAGCATGTTGAGGACAAATCGCTCTTTCTGATATTCATTAATCTTGACGACGCCCTCCCAGTATTGGGCCACTTCTTTCAAATCATAGTAACGGCAGAGATAGACCAGGTTCAAGATATCTTTTTTAAAGCATGATCCTCCAAAACCAATGCTGGCATTCAGGAATTTCTCCCCCACCCGGCTGTCCATTCCTACAGCCCTGGCAACCTCCGTAATCTCGGCATCGGTTTTTTCGCAAAGTGCTGACACGGAATTTATGGAGGAAATTCTCTGGGCCAGGAAGGCGTTGGCAACAAGTTTTGAGAGTTCACTGCTCCAGATATTGGAAGTTACGATGCGTTCCCTTGGTATCCAGTTGGCATAGATCTCAACCAGTTCGTCTCTCGCCCTTAGGCCACTGGGGGTTTCTCTCGACCCGATCAGGATCCTGTCCGGATCTTCCAGGTCGTTGATCGCCGTGCCTTCTGCCAGAAACTCCGGGTTGGAAAGGACATCAAAGCTGACCCCATTATCATTTATGGTGAGGATCCTTTCCATTGCCTGAGCGGTCTTGACAGGAAGGGTGCTTTTCTCCACGATTATCTTGCGCGAAGCGGAATGCTCTCGTATTTGTCTGGCCGTCTTATCCCAATATTGGAGGTCGGCAGCCATCCCGGCACCCGCACCAAATGTCTTGGTTGGGGTATTTACACTCACAAAAATAATTTCCGACTCCCTGATTCCCTTCTCAACCTCGGTGCTGAAAAAGAGATTTCTGCCCCTGGCCTCCTTTACAACTTTGTCGAGACCCGGTTCGTAGATGGGGAGATCATCCGAATTCCACTGGGCAATGCGCTCGGGATTGATATCCACAATAGTCACTTTATATTGCGGGCATTTGCTGGCTATCATTGCCATGGTAGGTCCGCCCACATAACCGGCTCCGATACAGAGAATCTTCTTTTCAAAACCCATCTTTCTTCCCGCTCCTGTTCCCGTGACGCCATGGGCCGTGTTGATGTTTCCTGCTACCCGGTAACGTTTCAAGAATACCAAATCCCTTTCTGAGAGTCACTCAAAAAGTTTTTACATAGACCACGGCCAAACAACCCATCTCCCCGGGGCTATTCTTAGGCTTGACACCGGGCCTGCATCTCCCTATGTTATCTCGAAGCTAGCCCCTGTTAGCATCATAGACGTCTGGCTCCAAAAAGACCATGATACCAAAAGTAAAAAGAGAACCAAAGAAGGTTAACCTGCCTTATGGGGTATATGCGATCCTGACCGGCACTCTGGTGGCACCTGCTTTCTCTGCCTTTTGGGCCTATTCCCGCCTCACAGGCCAATACGATAGCCATCTGAAAGAGCGTCTGGGATTTTTCCCTCACAAGACAATTCGGCTTCTTTCAGGGTCCCCCAGAATCTGGGTCCATGCCGTATCCCTTGGCGAGGTAAAGGTGGCGGGGGCCTTAGTGGATGCCCTCCGGGAAATGATCCCAGGTTGCTCTTTCTTACTATCAACGACTACGCCCCATGCGCGCCAATCAGCCCAGGAAACCTTTGGCGAAGAGATCCCAGTCGTCTATGCGCCGGTTGACTTTGTGGGGTCTGTGCGC
>JABMQV010000706.1 GCA_013203065.1 Desulfobacteraceae bacterium
CATATACCCTAAATCCTGGTTGCGATATTTTATCTCGATCCGAAATCTATAGTGATCCAAGACCTCTTGGTCGGGCAACAGGGACGAAACTGCCATTTCTTTATATCTGAGGGCGTTCACGTCCAAATGCTCCGACACCAGCCGGAAACCGAGATGAAAGAGGAGACCTGTTGAGATCTTGAAAATCTTGAGCCTACGAACGCCCGAGTCAAGGAAGATACTTGCGGATATCTTGAGGATCTCGACCCTATCCTTGGGATGAAGAGCCAGGATTTCTCCTGAGGAGATCTCTTGGGACTTACCATTTACGGAGATAAGGATGTAGTTAAGCCGGGGGGAGAAGGGGGCATCAATACCGAAAAAAAGATACCAGCCAACCGCCATGACCATTACCAACAGTAGGATTGTCACCCAAAAGGCTGGCCTTCGGTATGCTGGTTTTTTCCTTCGCCTTGTCAGCAATCGGCAACCCCGATTGATTAACGATTGATGATTCGAAGATCAAGAAACCTTTATCGAGTTACACCCTTGGTTTGGCAAATTGCTTGTTGAGAAACGCCTTGCCCTTGCTTTTTTCACTAAACTTCCCTTCCCAAATCAGAAGGATCGGGCTTGCTACAAAGATGGAAGAATAAGTCCCTACGATAACACCGATCATTATTGCAAAGGCAAAATCGTGGATGACTCCCCCTCCCAGGACAAAAAGGGCTACGATTACGACCAAGGTGGTTGTGGAAGTTAAAATCGTACGACTAAGGGTCTCATTGATGCTGGTGTTCATGGTCTCTTCAAAGGGGCGTTTCCTGAAACGCCTCAGGTTCTCCCGAATCCTGTCAAAGACAATGATGGTATCGTTCAAGGAATACCCAACGATGGTAAGGAAGGCTGCGATGATGGAGAGCGATATCTCCCGTTCCGTCAAAGCAAAGACCCCTACGGTAATGGTTACATCGTGAATCAGCGCAATAATTGCACCCAGTGCATACTTCAATTTCAACAGAAAGCATAGGCCAAGGGTCACAAGCAAGGCTATTATTATAAGCCAGGTGACACTTACGCCAAGGATGGAGGCCAGATAGACCACCATGGCCAGGGACAAGGCCATTACAATACTCATTAACCACTTCAGCTCGAACCGGCCGGAAATATAAATAGCGATAAAGAGGATGGCATAAAAGATGGCAAACAGGGCCTTCTCTCTTAGGTCCTTTCCCACCTTTGGCCCGACCATCTCCACCCTTCTCATTTCCACACCTTTCCCAAATTCAAGGACCAGGGCCTTCTCAATCTTGTCGCTCAGACCGGCAAGTTGGACATCCGTCTCTCTGATCCGAATCAGGTATTCATACTGCCCTTCCTCCCCGAATTCCTGGACTATGCTCTCATGAAGCTGAACCGGCGCCAGGGCCCTCTTGATCTCAGATGGGCTCCGTTTTTGTGATAGTTTGACCTGCACCAGGACGCCCCCGGAAAAATCAACACCGTAATTGGGGCCACCCCTCCATATCAGGAGAAAAATAGTTCCGATGATCAAGAGGGCGGAAAAGTAAAATGCTGTTTTTCGTTTACCAACAAAATCAATATTGATTCCAGGCTTGATAAATTCCATTTACAACTCCGAATAGATTGCCAGTTGGAACCGACAGAGGGATCCACATAACGCACGTTTAAACGCAAAAGACACTCATCTCTCAGATACTGACCCTCTTCATCTTTCGCTGAACATAAAGATAGTCGAAGATAATCCTTGTTACAAAGATGGCCGTGAATAGACTGGCGACTATCCCTATGCTCAGGGTCACTGCAAAACCCCTGACCGGTCCTGTTCCAAACTGAAATAACACAAGGGCAGCGATCAAGGTGGTGATATTGGCATCAAGGATCGTCACAAGTGCCTTACTATAGCCTCCCTCGATAGAGGCCCTGGGCGTCTTTCCCAACCTGCGTTCCTCCCGGATACGTTCAAAGATCAAGACATTGGCGTCAACGGACATCCCGATCGTAAGGATGATACCTGCAATTCCCGGAAGGGTCAGGGTCGCACTGAAAAACGCCAGCCCGGCCATGATAAAGAAAATATTCAGAAGAAGGGCCAGATCAGCGATGGCGCCTGAAAGCCCATAATAGACCACCATAAAGATAACCACTATCAGGCCGCCAATGAGCATGGATTTGAAACCCTTTTCTATTGAGTCTTTTCCGAGAGAGGGACCCACCGTGCGTTCTTCAATTATGTTGACAGGTGCAGGAAGGGCTCCCGCTCTAAGGACGATGGCCAAGTCCCTGGCCTCATCCATGGTATAACGCCCGGTGATCTGTGCCCTCCCTCCCGAAATCTTATCCTGTATTACAGGGGCCGAATTCACCTTATTGTCCAGGACGATAGCAAGTCTTTTCTTGATGTTCTGCCCTGTTATCTGCTCAAAAATCCTTGCACCCCTTGCGTCAAATGAAAGGGATACATAAGGTTCGTTATACCGCTGATCGATCTGGACCCTGGCATCTGTCAAATATTGCCCTGTAAGAACGGTCCTCTTTTTCAGCAGAAAGGGGATCTTCCTCTGCTGTCCGGTCTTGGGATCAATGCTAATCTGGTACAGGATCTCTTCTCCAGGGGGAATATTTCCCTTCAGGGCCTCTTCAACGCTATGTTCATCATCAACCAGTTTGAATTCCAAAAGCGCTGTTTTCCCTATTAGGGCTATGGCCCTCTGGGGGTCTTTCACCCCGGGTAACTGGATCAGGATCCTGTGGTCCTTTTGCGGCCTGATATCCGGCTCACTGACTCCGAATTGATCTATCCTGTTTCTGATGGTCTCTAAGGCCTGGTCCCCCGCCATCTTCATTACATGGTCCTTTGCCTTGGGAACAAAAACCAATTGAAACGCCGGCCTTCCCTCGCTGTCGGATAGTGTCTCTACCTCAAAATCAGGGAATTTTCCTGCCACCGTGTCCAAAAAGACCTCTTTGTCCTCCGGCCTCATGAGCGTGAGAGAAACCCCCTTTGTACCGATCCGTTTCAGCTCCAGATATCTCAGCTTACTCCTTCGCAGTTCGTGTTTCAATTCGTCCACAACCCGCTCCAGGTGGCTTTCCACGGCCTTTTGGGCTTCCACCTCCAGAACGAGGTGCATTCCCCCTTGCAGGTCAAGCCCGAGATTAATCTTGTCCCTGGGGAGAAGACTTGACCACCACATGGGGAGGTCGCTGGTAAGGGTTGGAATCAGATATATCAATGCCATCAAGACCGCAAATAGAGCGATCGCAGCACGCCA
>JABMQV010000707.1 GCA_013203065.1 Desulfobacteraceae bacterium
ACCTTACGGCCCCTGACAAAGGAGCGGCTGCTTACGGTCTTTGGATGCGGCGGGGATCGTGACAGGGGGAAAAGGAAGCAGATGGGCCGGGTGGCAGGAGAAAATAGCCATCTGGTCTTTATCACCTCAGACAATCCCCGGACAGAAGATCCCGCAGACATTGCAGCGGAGGTAGAAGAGGGGGTAAAGGATGCAGGTCTCAGAATGCTTACCGGTCATCCAGATGCAGAACCGGACGGTCCCGGCTATTTCCTAAATCTTGATCGCGAAAATGCCATCCGCAGGGCAATCGGAATGGCCCATGCGGGTGACCTGATCTTGATTGCCGGAAAGGGTCACGAGGATTACCAGATCATTGGAAGGGAGAAAAGGCCTTTCGATGATCGGAGGGTTGCGGCTCAGGCCGCCTTGGAGGGAGGCAATGCCGGCCTCGTGGGGTGAAATAACGGCGGAAGAGATCCTTTCTCCCACAAATGGCAGCCTGGTCCTGGGGGAAGGCCGGACACAAATCGGGGGCCTTAGCACCGATTCAAGGAAGACAGTATCCGGTGAGCTTTTCCTGGCCCTTAGAGGCGAAAGATTCGATGGCCATGATTTTATAGAAGAGGTGCTCCTGCGCACTGCAGCCGCCGTCATGGTCCAAAAGGATTGGTGGGAGAGGGAGGAAGCAAAAAACAGGATCAGGAGTTCCCTCCTCCCAAATCAGGCTGTGGTGGTCGTTGAGGATACCCTGAAGGCCCTCGGTGATCTGGCCGGATGGTGGAGGCAGCAGCATCAGGCAAGGGTGGTGGCGCTCACCGGCAGCACCGGGAAGACCACAACAAAAGAAATGGCGGCCGGAATCCTGGGGTTGGGCGGCCCAACCCTAAAGAATCATGGGAATTTTAATAACCTGATTGGGTTACCCCTGACCCTGCTTCAGTTGAGGGAAGAACACAAGAACGCGGTCTTGGAAATGGGCATGAATCACCCGGGGGAGATCTCCAGGTTGAGCGAAATCACCGATCCGGATGTTGGGGTGATTACCAACGTGGGGATGGCCCACCTGGAGGGGGTGGGGGACCTGGAGGGGGTGGCCAGGGCAAAGGTGGAATTAGTGGAGAAGATTTCATCAGAAGGCAGGGTGGTTATAAATGGTGATGACGACCTCTTGATGAAAACGGCTGCCCCGTATCAAAAAGATCTGATCACCTTTGGCCTTGGGCGGGAAAACACCCTGAGGGCAAACAGGATTCAAAATAGGGGTCTGGGAGGCGTCTCCTTTGACCTTCACTATCAGAAGGAATCTTTTTCCATAACCCTGAATATCCCCGGGCTTCAGAACGTATCCAATGCCCTGGCAGCGGCGGGGGTTGCAATATGCCTGGGCGAACCCATTGAGAATATCGTTCGGGGCCTGGAAGGCTTTTCAGGGCTGGGGGGGCGTTTCACGGTCACTTCCCTGTCCGGAGGCGCAATCCTGATTGACGACACGTATAATGCCAACCCTTTGTCACTCAGGGCAACGCTTGAATCTGTCGGGGCCATGGCCGAAAAGGGCGGGAGGATAATCGTGGGTCTGGGGGGAATGTTGGAACTGGGGGATGCAGCGGCCTCTGCCCATTATGATGCCGGACAAAGAGTGGCACAACTTGGCGCCCACCGTTTCCTGGCAATGGGGGAGCACGCAACTGAGATGATACAGGGTGCCATTGGCGCGGGCATGTCATCAAGCCGAGCAAACGAGGTGAGGAGCCACGCTGAAATGGCCGAAAGAATTGGGGGAAATTTGAGAGAGGGAGATCTGATCTTGCTAAAAGGTTCACGCAAAATGGGACTTGAAAAGGTGGTTGAAAAACTGAGAGACAACGTCTCCTGACAGGAGGGCTTTCATGGGTGCAGCAAAAAGAATTCTAGTGGTGGATGACGAAAAAGGCATACGGTTTCTGCTATCCGAGGCCCTCCTGAGAGAAGGGTTCGAGGTGACCCTTGCAAGGGACGGACAGGAGTCCCTTGAAAGATTGGAAAAGGCCGATTTTGATCTGGTCATAACGGATATCAATATGCCGAGACTCGATGGGATCGAGATGTTAAAGAGCATGAAAAAGATCGGACGTAAGGAGAAGGTCATCATCATGACCGGAAACCCCTCTGAATTGGGGCTCCCGGATAAGGAGATGCCTCATATTGCGAGCCAGCTTCTCAAACCCTTTGGGATAGACAATCTCTTGAGTGCGGTGATTGCAGCCATGGGCGGTAGGGAAGTCCCGCATAACCGTGAATACTGGCATGCTGCCACGGCCTAAGCTCCAAAGGTTCCTATGCTTTACAAACTGATTTACCTCTTTCATACAGACATATCCTGGCTGAACGTCTTTAGATACCTGACATTCAGGACTGTCCTTTCAACCCTGACGGCCCTGACGGTCTGTTTCATAATAAGCGGATGGGCCATAAAAAGGCTTTCAGCCATGCAAGTGGGTCAGTACATTCGAGAGGACGGGCCACCGAACCACAAAAGCAAGGAAGGGACCCCTACCATGGGGGGGCTCTTTCTCTTGCCGTCAATTGTCGTTTCTATACTCTTTTGGGCTGAACTCAACAACATTTATGTCTGGATTGTTGTGTTTGTTATCCTTTCGTTCGGCGGGATCGGTTTTGTGGATGATTACCTGAAAATCACCCGGAAAGACAGTCGCGGACTCAGCGTGACCTGGAAGTTCTCCCTTCAAATCGTAGCGGCCCTCATCGTCGCCGTCGCACTCCATATCTACCCCGGGTTTGATTCCCATTTGACCGTACCCTTTTTCAAAAAGGTGGCCCCGGACCTGGGCCTGGGCTACATCCCGCTGATTGTATTCGTTATTGTCGGGGCCTCCAATGCCGTCAATCTGACTGACGGCCTGGATGGGCTGGCCATCAGCCCTTTGACTGTTGCCTTTGGAAGCTATCTGGTGTTCTCGTATCTCGCTGGTCATGTAAAGATCGCCTCTTACCTGCAGATCCCTTATGTGCCCGGGGCAGGTGAAATCTCAGTTGTATGCGGCGCCGTGGTGGGAGCCGGTCTGGGTTTCTTGTGGTACAATGCCTATCCGGCACAGGTTTTTATGGGTGATGTGGGTTCCCTTTCCTTAGGGTCCGTCCTGGGAACCGTGGCGGTTATCACAAAACAGGAATTGGTGTTGATCCTGGTAGGGGGGCTGTTTGTCTTTGAGGCCCTTTCGGTGATCTTCCAGGTGGCATATTTCAAATTTACTGGGGGACAGCGGATCTTCAGAATGGCCCCCATTCACCATCATTTTGAGTTAAAGGGCTGGCCCGAGCCAAAAGTGATCGTGAGGTTTTGGATCATCGCCATTATTCTGGCCCTTCTCTCCTTCAGCACCTTGAAACTGAGATAAAGATGCAGCCGGTAATTCCGAACTCCCGATTCCAAATTCCAAAGTCCCTCCGGGGCGTAGTGCCCGTCGGACCGGCAGCCAAAACCCTTGTTGTGGGTCTGGGGATTTCCGGGTTGTGGACTGCCCGGTGGCTGGCTCACCAAGGGGCAGAGGTAACCGTAAGTGAAATAAGGCCTGAACAGGAGCTTGAGAAGAAGGCCTTAAGGGAGCTCAGGGATACTGGGGTCTCTCTAGAGACCGGCGGGCACAGGGAAGAGACATTTTTGGGTGCGGATCTCATCATTGTCAGCCCCGGTGTACCCCAGGATAGTACACTTTTTCTGGCTGCCATGGAGAGGGGCGTGCCTGTGATGGGTGAACTGGAATTTGCAAGCCGCCTGATCCAGACACCCGTGATTGCCGTGACCGGTACCAACGGGAAGTCAACGGTTACGGAATTTCTGGGCCTTTTGCTCAAGAATTCAGGCCTTGAGTGCTTTGTGGGGGGCAACATCGGAACCCCTCTGATGGCCTATGCTGCGGGGACGCAGAAAGCGGATTATGCGGTGGTTGAGGTGAGCAGTTTCCAACTGGACACGATCGACGCCTTTTGCCCTTTTATTTCGGTCATCTTGAACATCTCACCGGACCACCTGGACCGCTATTCGAGCTACGAAGCCTATGTTCAGTCAAAACTCAGGCTATTCAAAAACCAGGAGGCCGGTTCGTTTCTCATCCTGAATGACGATGACAAGAGGCTCTCCTCAATAAACCCCGCCTCTCAGGTTTCCGTCTTGCGTTATGGGATTGAAAAAAGGAAAGGGCGGCACGCCACTCTGGAAAATAAGAAGGCAAAAGCAAGCCTGAACGGTATGGAGAGCAAATGGTTTTCTCTGGAATCATTCGGTCTTGTGGGTGAGCATAATCTGGAAAACCTCTTAGGCTGCGTCTTGGTCGGCCTGGCACTCGGACTGAACCCGAGGGTGATTCAGGAGACTATTGAAGGGTTTAGGGGGTTGCCGAACAGGCTTGAGAGGGTTGGGGAGCTTGACGGGGTGCTGTTTTACAACGACTCCAAGGCCACCAATGTGGACGCGGCGGTGAAGGCCGTCCAGAGTTTTGATCAGCCGCTGGTCATAATCGCAGGGGGGAGAGACAAAGGGGCCGAGTACAGCCCTCTCGTCAGGGCGTCCCGAGACAGGGTCAGGGGGGGCGTCTTCCTGGGTGAGGCCAAGGGATTGCTGGCCAAATCTTTTGAAGGGATTATCCCCTATTCCATGGCCGGGGATATGGAAGAGGCGATCTCCAAGGCCTTTTCAATGGCACAGAGGGGCGATGTGGTGTTGCTGGCTCCGGCATGTTCCAGTTTTGATATGTTTTCTGACTATTCCCACAGGGGCAGGGTGTTTAGGAGTGCCGTGGAGAAATTTGTTCATGGCTGAGAAAAAGACCCCAGATTCCGGGTACAACTACCTTGTTTTGGTACCAACCATTCTTCTGATCGGCCTTGGACTGGTGGTGGTCTATAGCGCGAGTTCTCATTTGGCAGAGCACCGTATGGGAGATAGTTATTACTATCTCAAGAGACAGGCCTTCTTTTGCTTGCTGGGGGTTAGCCTCATGATTCTGGCAAGATATATCCCGTGCACCCTCTACTCACGGCTTGTCTATCCCCTTTTACTCATCAGTTTCTGTCTTTTAGTCATGTTGCTTATCCCGGGCGTGGGTTACAAGGTGGGCGGTGCCTGTAGGTGGTTAAGGTGGAAGGAGTTCTCTTTTCAGCCATCCGAGCTGGCAAAATTTTCGTTGGCGGTTTTCATGGCTTACTCCATGGCCAAGAAAGGGACAAACATAAAGACATTTTCAAGAGGGCTTTTGCCTCATCTTATGGTGGCAGGTGCCTTCATGCTGTTCATCCTCCTTCAACCGGATCTGGGAACGGTCCTTATCCTGGGATGTTGGATCCTGCTCGTCCTGTTTGTCGGGGGCGTTAGATTTCTGCAGCTCTTTTCAGTCGTAGCCCTTTCCGCTCCGGTTGTCCTTTGGCTTGTCTGGCAGGCCGATTACAGACTCAAGAGATGGCTCGCCTTTATCAACCCTTGGGAGGATCCAAACGGTATCGGCTTTCAGATCATACATTCCTTCCTGGCCTTTGGATCCGGCGGTGTTTTTGGGGCGGGTCTTGGAAACAGCAAACAGAAGTTGTTTTATCTCCCTGAACCCCACACTGATTTTGTTCTCCCAATTGCAGGAGAAGAACTGGGGCTGCTGGGTGTAACCGCGATCATTGTTCTATTCGGGATCCTGATTATTTCAGGGATCAAGGTCGCTCTCAAGGCCCGGGACCTTTACAGCAGTTATCTGGCCCTTGGCCTGACCTGCATGATCGGTCTTCAGGTGATGGTAAATATGGGCGTGGTCATGGGATTGCTCCCAACCAAGGGGCTCCCGCTTCCCCTCATAAGCAGCGGGGGATCATCGTTGATTATCAACCTCTTGAGCATCGGGATCCTGCTGAATATTTCCTCCAGGACATGAGGCGGAGATGGGGCGTTTTATAATAGCGGGTGGCGGGACCGGCGGACATCTCTTTCCGGGTATAGCGATTGCGAGGGAACTGGAGGGGAGATTTGAGAAGACAGAGACCCTGTTTGTCGTAGGACGCAAGAAGATGGAAGCAAAGATACTCTCCAGCTACGGGTACCCTGTTTCATCCATCCATGTTGAGGGCCTCAAGGGGCGCGGGTGGAAAAATGGTTTGGCGGTGTTGGTCAAGTTGCCGACAGCTCTTTTTCAGTCCTTGGCGATCATTAGGGAATTCCACCCTGCGCTGGTTCTGGGGGTGGGGGGGTATTCTGCCGGCCCCATGTGTCTGGCGGCCAGACTTGCGGGGATACCGACGGCGATCCACGAG
>JABMQV010000081.1 GCA_013203065.1 Desulfobacteraceae bacterium
AAAGGAGACCTTCTTTCTCATTTTATCGTAGTGCCTACGGCTCGGAGAGAAACGTGAGTGTCATGAATAGTAAGGATTAAGATTCGGGTTTACGGGAATCCCGATGATCAAAACCCAACCTGTTGCTGATAGAGGTGGCTTGGCTAACAGGGTAAAGAATAAGCTATCTCGAATTGCTATCAGGGCATTGCGTGCGCCGTATTTCTATCCCGACCCCCAGTTCCACGTTTTCAGGAATGGAGTGGGCAGCGTTCATCACCAGGTTGGCCATCACCTGTTCAAGTTTCTGAGAGTGTCCTTCAATTTTCGGTAAATTGGGGGCTAAGTTTATTCTCAATTTGCCTACGGATTTCCTCACCTGTGCCCCGACAATAGCCATCGTTTTTTCAATCATCTCATTGATCTGAACAGGCTTAACCTGGGTGCTTTCATCCAAACGGGCAAAATCCTTTAAGTTGGAAACAATTTTGTTGATCCGATCCGAACCGATCTTGATGTCCCGTATTAATTCCTGCATGTCCCCACACAGTTCTTCAATACTGAAACCAGACATTCTCCGTTCGGGGTGGGCAGAGGCATAATCGATAACAAGCGGTTCAAACATCTGCCACGTTTCTTCCAAAAGGGGTATGTTATAGGTGATGAAACTGTTCGGGTTGTTTATTTCATGAGCCACGCCCGCCACCACCTCGCCCAGCGAAGAAAGTTTGTCCGCCTGAATGACCTGCTGGAGACGATACTCGGATTCCCGACGTAGTTTATTTTCCTCGGTGATATCGCGGTCAATGCCTCGGTATCCGCAGAATCGCCTGTTAGAATCAAAGATGGGAACGCCACTGGTTTCCAGCGTGATCAATCGGCCGTCCTTGTGTATGTTCACATTCTCTAATTTTGAGAAGGGTTTCTGAGAGTCTATGATCGCACCAAACTCCAACTTGATACGTTTTGCCTCATCCGGGGGCATTAAGTCGAACGGTGTTTTACCCTTGATCTCTTCCGGCTCGTATCCCAACAAGTCTCTCACTTTGGGACTGGCATAAGTGTAAATGCCATCACCGTCCACTTCCCAAATCCAGTCGCTCGTGCTTTCGGTTAAAGCCTGAAACCGTTCTCTGTTCTTTCGTAATTTGTCCTCCATTTGCTTCCGTTCGTCTATTTCCCGCTTTAGTTGCTCATTTGTCCTTACCAATTCAGTCGTGCGCTCTTTCACCCGTTGTTCAAGATTGTCTCGGGCCTTTCGTAACTCCTCCTCCGCCTTGTCGCGCTCATTCATATGTTGGACTAAAGGTCGGAATAAGAAAAAATAAACCGCTGGAGAAACCAGAATAATCAACAGGATTGAATCGGAAAGCACCTTAAACCAGACAGGAAAAGATGGGAGGAAGTGGAAGCCAACCATCACGATTAATTCGGAAAAGAATATGGTAAAAGAGGTAAGAATCAGCAAGCGAAATGGGGATCGAGAAATGGTCGAATCTTGTAATGGTGGGTCTCCCGAATAGTGTGCCTGTTGCCGTTTAGAAATAACGGATTTGTTCTTTTCTAAGTTGTTCATGACTGCGTCTCCTGATTCCCTGACTTCTTGACCCGTTGTTTAAATTCCTCACTGATTTTTATTTGAGCAGGGGCTAGTTAAATTCCACCATATTCCCTTGAAGACGGCAATTCTGGAAAATAACCGGAGGCAAGGATACCTATGGGATTGATAATAATTCATTATCTTCACCCTTCTGTCAGTCGCCTGGCAATGCCGGCAGACAGATTCTCAATATCGCTCGCAAGAACGGCAAATGCCTTGAATTCATCTTGCCATGTGGCGACCACTTCGGCAATCTCATTAACAACAAGTGCCGCCTTTGACACTCCGAGACGCTTTCCAAATTCAGCCAGATGCGTCTTTCCCGGAAAATAATACCCATAAGTAAAATGAAGAACGTGTTCATGCCGGTTTTCGGTGTCTGCCAGGAGGTCAAAAGCTGGTGACAAAACATATCCATCTCCGCCACCGAGCATGATGAAGTTTTTCAAATGGTCATCTGTGTTGCCGATAAATCCGTTGAAAACCATCTGGCGAAACAACGCCGTGATGTCCGTTTCCGGTCGGGAGCCATATTTTCGTACGATG
>JABMQV010000082.1 GCA_013203065.1 Desulfobacteraceae bacterium
AGGAGATCCTGAAAAAGGAGATCGACCTGCCCATTAAACGGATGGAATATCAGGAGGCAATGGACCGGTTCGGTACGGACAGACCGGACACACGTTTCGGTATGGAGCTGAAAGACCTGACCGACGTCGCCGAAAGGTCTGGTTTCAGGGTCTTTAAGGGAGCCATAGCATCCGGCGGAGTGGTCAAGGGAATCAACGTGAAAAAGGGTGCTGATTTTTTTTCGAGAAAAATTCTGGATGAACTGTCCCAAACTGTTGTCGAACACGGTGGGAAGGGATTGGCCTGGGTCAAGGTAAAAGAAAAGGGATGGCAGTCTTCCTTGACCAAATTTTTCAAAGAGGAGGAAAAGACGGCACTCAATGAGAGAATGGATGCCCGGCCGGGAGACTTGATCCTGATCATGGCGGACAACCCCAGGGTCGCAAACGAAGTCCTGGGGGTGTTGCGGTTAGATGTGGCACGGCGGTTGGATCTCCTGCCCAATGACATCTATGCGTTTGTATGGATCACCAGATTTCCTTTGCTGGCGTATGACGATAAAGAAGACCGTCTCCAAGCGGTTCACCACCCCTTTACTTCTCCTGTGGAGAAAGACCTACATCTGCTCGACCAACAACCCGAGAAGACAAGGGCAAGATCCTACGACTTGGTGCTAAACGGAGCAGAGATCGGTGGCGGGAGCATCAGGATCCACGACATCGTGCTTCAAAAAAAGATGTTCCATATCCTGGGTGTGACGCCTGAGGAGGCCAATTCAAAATTTGGATTTCTCTTGGAGGCCCTCAAATATGGGGCCCCTCCCCACGGGGGTATGGCCCTGGGATTTGACCGTCTGGTGGCCATAATGGCCGGAGTCGGGTCAATCCGGGAGACCATTGCCTTCCCCAAAACAACCAGCGCGACCTGCCCGCTCACAGATGCCCCGTCCCGGGTGGCCAGGGACCAGCTTGAGGAATTGGGGCTAGTTTTGGCTCCGGAATCAGGTAGCTGAACATGATTTTTCATCCATCAACCGGGCCCTTGAGGCCTTTTTGTCCTGTTGGGTGAAGGATTAGAACACGGGTGACTGCCCCTTGGGGATGGGGCCAAGAAAGGAGAATTCGATGGCAAAAACTATTTCCCTGGAGGGGTGTTTCCCCCCTATTCCCACTCCCTTTGATGCCGATGGGAGGGTAGATCATGACCGGTTGGCGCTCAATCTTGAAAAATGGCAGGACACACCCCTCACCGGGTTTGCGGTCCTCGGATCCAATGGTGAAGCGGTGATGCTCAAGGCCGAGGAAAAAATCGAGACCTGGAGGACCTCAGGGCAGGCCATTGACTCGGATCATCTCTTTATTGCCGGTACGGGATGCGAATCAACCGTGGAAACCCTCGATCTTACGGAGAAGGCTGGGGAGCTGGGAGCGGATGCCGCCATGGTCGTAACCCCGCATTACTACAAGCCACGGATGGATCACACGGCCCTGTTCAATCACTATAGCAGGGTTGCCGATGGATCACCCATTCCGATCATCCTTTACAATGTCCCTGCCTTTACGGGCATCGACCTGGGTGCGGAAATCATTGTGGAACTATCCCGTCATCCAAATATCATTGGGCTAAAGGAGAGTTCTGGGAACGTCGTAAAGATAGGACAGGTGGTCGGCAGTGCTGACCATACCTTCCAGGTATTGGCGGGTTCAGGGAGCTTCTTGCTTCCGGCATTGACGGTGGGGGCAAGAGGTTGTGTCGCGGCCCTGGCAGCCGTAGCCCCTCACGCCTTGGCTGAACTCATGGAGAGTTTTCACAAAGGGGAGATGGAAACGGCCCGGGAAATCCAACTCAGACTTATCCCGCCAAATGCGGCCGTGACCACCCGGTTTGGTATCCCGGGACTAAAGGCTGCTCTCGATCTGATCGGCATGTACGGAGGACCGGTGAGGGGTCCCCTGCTTCCCCTTGACAGGGATCAAGAATCGGAACTGCGAAGCACCCTGGAAAAGGCAGGTATCCTGTCTCTGTCCTGATCACCTGCCCCATCATTATTTTTGCGGGCCACGAGACTTGAGGAGGTGTCTATGAAATTTAGGATTCCACGAATGTTGATGCTTCTATTCGCCTTTTCGTGCTTACAGGTTTCATCGGTGGAGGGCGGAGATCTCCCCAGGGACGAAGAAGCCAGTTCTCATGGTCACGAGGCAACATCACACCAGGTGATCGAAAAAATGGATTTACCCGACTATGTGTTTCGGCAATACGACCTTGGGGCGCTGTCGCATTTTTCCTATCTGATCGGAAGCGGCGGCAAGGCGATCATCGTAGACCCGGATCGGGACATCCAGCGCTACTTGAAAGATGCACAAAAACTGGGACTTAAGATTGTGCACGTTTATCTCACCCATTCCCATGCCGATTTTGTTGCGGGCCATACGGAACTGAAGAAGGCAACCGGGGCCGACATTATCGTAAACAAGGACTCGGGTGCTCAATTCGAACACACGCCGGTCACTGATAACAGTGAATTCCGTTTTGGCAACGTTCGTGCCGTCATAAGGACAACCCCCGGTCATACCCCGGATGGAACTTGTTTGTATGTGTATTATCCGGCAAACAGCCCAGAACCGATGATGGTTTTGACGGGTGACACCCTCTTTATAGGGAGCGTTGGCAGGCCTGACCTGCTGGAGGGTTCTTATACCTCCGCCCAGCTGACCAGTATGCTCTATGACGCCTGGAGAGACAAGCTGGCCAAGGTTCCCGATGACACCAAGATCTTTCCTGCACACGGCGCAGGGTCTCTCTGCGGTGCCCATCTCAGCGATGAACCCGTTTCCACATTTGGAGAACAGAAAAAATCAAACCCCTACCTTCAGCATAAGGATCGTTCAAGCTTTGTGATGACCGTTATCAGCGGGCTTCGAGAGCCGCCACAGTATTTCAGCCATAACGCAGCCATGAATCGAGCGGGACCTCCCCCCATCGACTGGGCAAAACAGATGCCTCCTCCTCTCACGCCGGAAGATGTTAATAATATGGTCAAAAAAGGTGACTGGATCATTGATGTGAGGGACAGTAGACAATTCGCCGCCGGGCATATCCCCGGCGCCATAAACATAAGCGTCCGGGGAAGGTTCGAGACCTGGGTGGGGATTATGGTACCGTGGGGTACGCCTATCATCCTCGTGGGACCGGATGCAGAAATTCGAGAGGCAGATTTTCGTCTCCACCGGATCGGGTATGACGAACCAAAAGGTTATCTCAAAGGGGGTATGGCTGCATGGAAACATGCAGGCCTTCCCGAGCAGCCGGTCACCCTGGTATCTCCCCCTTCCCTTTACAAACAGATGCAGGCAGGGACCGCACCCATTGTTGTAGACGTCAGGTTGCCAAAAGAGTGGATGGCGCTTCGCATCGGTGATGTCCTGAATATGCCCCTTGATGAACTTTTTAGAGAGGCGAAGCGGCTGGATCCCGAAATGCCGGTCCTCATGGTGTGTAACTCAGCGTACCGGTCCAGCATGGCAGCCGGTATCATGCAGAAACTGGGTTTTAAGGACGTGCGCAATCTGGATGGCGGCGGTCAGGCCTGGATCGATGCGGGCCTTCCCACCTATGGTTCCACCGCCTCACAAAAGGTATCGACTCCCGGTGTTTATATTAATCTCCCAGAACGGATGAGTCCGGAAGACCTGGCAAAACGCCTCATGGACCTTCCCGGCACAATTGACGTGGTGGATATACGTCCTGCCTGGCAATTTTCCGAATTTCATATCCCTGGTTCCGTAAATGTGAAGGTCCAGGAGTTGCTTACAAATCCTGCCTACCGAAATGATCAGCGGCCGTTGATTATTGTCTGCAGGGATGGATATATTTCCGCAGCGGTTGGCGGCAGCCTGGTGCAGCTTTCAAAACGTCCGGTCCGTTTTTTGAGCGGAGGCGTTACACGTTACTATGATGAGATCATGCCCCCCAAAGGTATCATGAGTGATGGAAGGAACCCTGTGACTCCTGACACGCCCACTAGCTCCCGGAAGAAGTCCGTTGTGAGACCGCCGGCTTCCGAAAAATCGCTGGTTGTTCCTTCCAAGCCCGCCGCCAAGCGTCGGAGACCTAGCGCGGGTTGTTAGGGGGACGGGAGCCCCCTGCGTCCTAGAATCAGAAAGGGGTTATCTTTATGGACGATTGTCGAGAACCGGACCTGAACGGTGATCCGACAAGAGAGAAAAGACCATACTGGTCGCCGTATGCAGCCGGCTTTGGCCTCGGAATCACGCTTCTCCTCTCCTATTGGTTTTTGGGGACCGGCCTGGGTGCCTCTGGGGCAATTGCACGATTTGCGGCCTGGGTCTGGCACCAAATGGTCCCTGATCATGTGGCCTCCTCGGCCTATTTTGGAAAGTGGTTTGCCCGGGGCGTACCGCAAGTCATCAAGTACTACCTCTCATTTATGGCCATTGGGATCTTTGTGGGAGGATTGATCTCAGCCATGGGATCAGGGAGAGTGCAGCCTATGGTTGAAAGGGGGCCTCACATTTCTGCCAGCACCCGGCTCTGGCTGGCACTTGCAGGGGGAGTGCTGGCGGGATTTGCCGCCAGGCTCGCAAGGGGATGCACCTCCGGCCAGGCACTCACAGGGACCGGCATGCTTTTTACGGGCAGTGTGCTGTTTCTCGTTTTTATGTTTATCGGAGCGTATGTAGCGGCCTTTTTTGTAAGGAGGGAATGGTTATGAGCGGCACCCTCTATGCAATGGATCTGCTGCAGAGCGGAACGGGCTTCATGATCGCCGGGTTGATTGGAATTCTGTTCGGGTTCTTCCTTGAGCAGGCGGGGTTTGGGAGCAGCAGAAAACTCACGGCGATTTTCTATTTTAGGGATATGGCCGTTCTCAAGGTGATGTTTACGGCAGTCATTGTTGCCCTTCTGGGATATCGCTACCTGGTTGCCATGGGATGGCTTATCCCGGACCAGGTGCATGCTCTGGATACCTACTGGTGGGCGCAAATACTCGGAGGACTTGTCTTTGGTGTAGGCTTTGTCGTGGGGGGGTGGTGTCCCGGCACCGCCTTTGTGGGGCTTGCGAGCGCAAAGCTGGATGCCCTTGTCTTTCTTGTGGGTGCGGTAGCAGGCTCTGTTCTCTTTAATGAGCTTTACGGCTTGGTCCAACCGATCTACGAAGGAATGCACGGTGGAACCCTCTATCTGTACCAATCCCTAAATATCTCCCCGAACCTCCTGATCCTGGCATTCTGCCTGGTGGCGATCGCCGCTTTCGCGGGCAGTACGTTGTTGGAAAGACGTATTGGAAAGCTCCCCAGAGCCGGCCGGGCGAGTACAAAACGACACGCCATTGCAGCAGTGGTTCTTATCCTGTTTGCATTGGGTCTTTTTATCACACCGGAGCGTACGGCAGAAGTTCAGGCCGAGGCGGGTCGAACCGGTTTTGTGGAAGAGATTTTCCGGGCTGAGGACCGTCTGGACCCATTGGAACTTGCCGATCTCTTGATGGACGGCACATCCGAAGTAACGGTCGTGGATCTAAGAACGCCGGGAGAATATGAGGACTTTCACATCAGGGGTGCAATCAACGTTCCGCTTGGACGCTTGGGGAAAGAGGCCAATGAAAGGTTGCCACGCTCCGGACTGATCGTTATGTACTCTGACGGCACCACCCACGCCGCCCAGGCATGGATGCAGTTGCGTGGTTGGGGTTGGAAAAATGTCAGGGTGTTGACCGATGGCCTGCTCGGATTTTGGAGGGATTGTTTGACGCCGCCATCTTTGACCGGACTGACGGACAAAGAGAGGGCCTCAGAGCGGTTTTCAAGGTTCAAGGCACGTAAAGAGTTTTTCATACAACCGGACATGAAGGCAAAGGAAGGCTAACCGTTTAACTGATTAAGCCCTGTCCTCCGGGCCCGGATGCTTTTCCTTTCGACCTGAGGCCATGAAATCAATATCTTTGCCCGGCGGTCTGTCAG
>JABMQV010000708.1 GCA_013203065.1 Desulfobacteraceae bacterium
CCTCCACCCAGTAGGGGGTTCCCACCACCAGGTTGATTCCCAATTCCAGCGCCAACCCCTCAAGCTAATCGATGGCCCGGTTTACCTCCTTGGCATTCAACTGGCTGAACCCGTCAAAGAGATAACCGGTCAGGCTGGTCTCGGGGAAGTTGACCAGATCGACCCCATGGCCCCGTGCTTTTTTGGCCCAGGCCACGATGTTCTTCAGGTTCCGTTTCACCTCCGGGTAGAGGTGAATCTGAGCAGCGGCTATCTTCAATGTAGCCCCCTTTCTATCCCCAATGTTTCCTCTGCACCGCGGCGATCTTGTCGTAAACCCCGGCGTCCCGAAGGGCCAGGAATGTGTCCTTGAAGACCCCGAACACATCCTGGTAGACGGCATGGTTCTCCATATTGGGCTCGATGGAGTCAAAGGGATGGATCATATTCTCCACCGCCTCCTCCACGGAACCGAAGACCCCGGCCCCTGCGGCCCCGAGGATGGTCGCCCCCAGGGTGGTGCATTCTGAGACCTTCAGCCTCTCCACCGGCCTTCCGTAGACGTCCGCCTGGATCTGATTCCAGAGGGGTGATTTTGCACCGCCACCCGAAAGTCTTATGCTATCAAAAGGTTTTCCCAGGACCGCTTCCATGGCATCCACGATCATCCGCAGCTCATAGGCACCGCCTTCCATGATTGAACGGGCCATCATTGCCCTGTCATGGATCAAAGACAATCCGATTGCACCGCCGCGGGCATTATCCACATAGTGGGGAGTGACTTGGCCAGAAAAAAAGGGGAAGAAGATGCAGCCCTTACAACCTACCGGTGCTGAGGCCGCCTGGGCGCCGATAATATCATAGGCATCCATCCCGAGTTGCTCTGCGGCCTGTCTTTCCACCTGGGCATAGGTGTCCCTCCACCAGCGCAGACAAACGCCGGTAGCAAATGCGAGCCCTTCCATGTCCCATTTGTTGGGAATTGCCGAACCTCCCATGAGGACCAGGTGCTCCGGGTCAGGTTTTCTGGAATCGATGTGTGCAACCATTACCGAAGCGGTGCCAATGGTTATTTCCGCCAGTCCTTCCCGGATCACCCCCGCTCCAATGGCTGCGCATTGCTGATCGCCGCCTCCAAAACAGATGGGCATGTCTTGGGCAAACCCGGACGATTCAGAAGCTTCCCTGGAAACCGCGCCCACTTGCCTTGCAGGGGTTTTCATGGGGGGAAGCTTTTCCATGGGGATGCCGATGAGGTCACACAATTCTCTGGACCAGTCCAGATTGGCAATGTCCATCATCCCGTTCAATGTAATGGATGCAGGATCTGAAGAAACAGTATCGGCCCCGAACTTGTGCAGAAAAAACTCCTGCCCGTTCAGTATTAAATGGGTTTTATCCAGAAGATCGGGTCGTTTGTCCACGATCCACTTCATCTTGGCGTAGGACCAAAGGCCTGACAAAGGGACTCCCGAGATATCATGGTAGCGATCCGCTCCCAGATTTTCAGTAATCCAGGCGAGTTCCTCACTTGCCCTCCCACATGACCAGACAATGGAGTCTGCCAACGGATTCAGGTCCTTGTCCACGCAGACAAAGGTTCCGCGCTGGCTGGAAAACCCCAGAGAAGCGATCTCTTTGGGATCAACGCCCGTCTTGGCGATCACCTCTTTGCTTGCCTCACACATGCGAGCCCACATGAGCTCCATATCCTGTTCAACCCACCCCGGATGGGGAAAAGAACAGGGATACTCCCGGTAGGCCGTGCCCACAATATCCCCTTCGGTGTCTGCAATCATGACAGTGACACCGGTGGTACCCGCGTCTATCCCGGCCAAGAGCTTCTTGTTAGTCATGTTCCTTGAACCTCCCTTTTGATCGCGTTTCGTGCCATCCTTTACTCAGAAGTGGGCGGTACCAGATCATCGTGGAGCGACTGAATGCGATTAAAGCAATCAAGCAGGGGACCATTGAGTATTTCATTCCTCGTCCGGGCCATTTTCTCGTAAAAAGCGGTGACTTCGGGTCTTGGCGTAAAGGTGTCTTTGAACGATACCCATTGTTTGATCGTCTCTTTCATGTCTTTAATGGCACCCACTCCATAGGCTGCAAGTAAAGCATTCCCCATCACTGCACCTTCTGATTGTGAAGGGATCAAATAATCAAGATCCATCATGTCGGCCTTGATCTGATTCCAGATACGGCTGTTACTCCCCCCCCCGGCACCAATCATCTGGCGAACCGGAAACCCCGCATCCCTCACAACATTGGTCCAGTAAAGAAATTCAAAAGCAATAGACTCCAGCATGGACCGCCAGAGATGGCCGGCCTGGTTTGAACCTCTGAGACCCAACCATGTGCCACTGGCCGTTGGCCAAAAAGGAGAACTCCTTCCCTGGAGAAAGGGGAAAAACATGGCAAAATCAGAGCCCGCCGGTACCTTCTCCGCCAGTTCATCCAGTTCACGGTAGACCTCGTCAACACCCGGCTTCAGGTAGACTTCATCCCGGTACCAGCGCAGGCTGAGCCCGCCGGCAGGGATGAACGCCCAGAGGAGATACTGGTCATCAAACGTATTCATGGCGTTGACAAGGACCTTCTTCTGGGTAATTGCCGGATCCACATCGCTGAGTGCGAATACAGCTATGGAAGCGGTTCCTGCCACGTCAAA
>JABMQV010000709.1 GCA_013203065.1 Desulfobacteraceae bacterium
CTATTATTCCTGTGGTTTTGTTCAATCGGCGCAGCCAAATCTGACCCAAATCTGGGCGCCAAATCTGCGAAGTTATTTTTGCGCAAGCCCTAAGATCCGAGAATCTCGATAAAGGAAGACAGTTTGCTTACGGTCAATTCACTCGAATAGTTTCGCTCGTCAGTCATATCTCCCTCAAGGTTTAACGCTGGTAGGCCCCTTTCTTTCATGGCATCCCGGACTAGAGGGAAGGCAATATTTTCGCAATGGCAGGCCGGTGTGGCAAAATGAATTGTCCCATCGACATCATATTCTTCCGCGAGGCTTAGCAGTGCTTTGACTCTTTTTTCCGCTCTTCCAACATGGTAATTTTCGAGCGCTTTACGAGCCAGCGAGTCAAAAGGATCACTTTCATCAAGCTCTGACCACCAAACCCTTGCCGCTTCCACCATGGGGACACTAACAGAGTGTTCTTTCAAGGTGACAAATATGTTGGTTTGTTGGACCGGTACCCAGGGATACCAAAGAACCCGATATTTTTCTGGTAAGGCGGTCCCGTCGTGAATCCTCTCCTCCAACTCTTTGATAATCAATTGATGGATATCATCCCTCAAAGGAGATCCCCAGAAGAGGGCGCCACCCAGGGCAAGCAAGCATGCCTTAACTGGGTTGTAGGGGAACGGTTTTGTTTTCATCAACTCGTTTATCCGTTGCAAGGAGTTCCTCGCCTTATTTGACCAGCGGATAGCTTCCCTAAGTTTATCAATATCCAGTTCTTCGCCCGTTACCGACTGCAATCTTGACGCTATTTCCTTTAACTGTGCAGTGACATACTCTATTGACGACATACTGATTTCGTTCGGCACGTCAAAAAGGATACTTTCTTTTCCTTCATGATTTGCGACGATTTCATTTGCCTTTGCCTTTCCGTGGCAATAATAACTGGAGGTAATATAGAGATCGCCTTTGGGTAGCATACCCTGGATCATACAGGCAATTATCAGGCGGTCAAACGAGCAGATATCTCTTGAATATCCCCTTTTTTCCGAAGTGATCATAAGGGTTGATCCATTTCCGCTGGCAGCTGCTGGAAGGTTATTACAGGCAATTTCAAAATCGAATGGGGTCACGTCAAAGGCCCACAGAAGTTCGGTGGGGAATGCATATCCTGACACATAGACAGTTTTAACATCTTCGTCGTAAGCGCGAACCATGGAAGAGGCCAACTCCTTTGTAAATAGATCAAAGCCTCGTGGTTTTTTCGCTAATCTCGGCTCCATGAATGCCTCTATCTGTTGAAAACTACTTTTCATCATTTTCCGCCTCCTTTGAAAATAAAAGATGTCATGTCCATTGACTACAAAACATCCCCCCTCACCATTTCAAGAAAAGCCTCAACTCTGATCTTCAAGCGCTCAACATCGGTCAAGAGATAATCATTTTCAAGGACCAATAAAGGGACTTGGTTCTCTTTCGAGAACTGTTCAATTTGAGGTATCTCAAAGAGGCTATAATCACAGTATTTAAGATTGCTATAGATGATACCCCCAATCGAATAATTCTGAATCAACTCCTTTAACCGTTCGATCCTTAGGTCAAATCCAGGCATTCTGGGACAGGGCGGCTTGAGCAAATATCTTCGGGCCAGGGATTCAATTTTGTCAGGACCGGCTTCCACGAGATCAGAGTAATGTTTCAACCCTTTGCAGGTATCAAAAATAATGACTGAGCCTTTGGCATTTTCTACCAAATCAAACAGCGTGGGATTATCAAGGGTATTCCCCATTACAAGAATTCGTGCATTGTCTGCATTTGAGCTGTCCGAAGGCCTTGGTTTGAAGGCAAGATCTTCCAGCTTCAGCGTTGTATCATCCTTTGGAGAACTCATCTCCTCCTGGCACAGAGAGAAAAGCTCACTCCCTTTGAGGCGGGGTGGGAACTCTTTTTGCCCTTCAAAAATCCTCCCAAGCATTACCCTGCGATTGTTCATGAGAGAGATCGCCGATTGAAGTTTCGGCGATATATCGACATCATAGGCCTTTTCTAAACCTTTTTGCAGCGCATGTAGTTGATCAGAAAAATATCTTATGCCGTATTTGTCTCTATTTTTTGGTACCTCCAGCATGAATGTAAAAGGGGTTTGAACGTATTGCGTCCATAGGTCATACAATTTCCGCATACCATCGCACGAGTTTGTGAAAATGATTCCATTCAGATGCTCTAGTCTATTTCTCAAACCTGAATCCAGGATGTTCTTTAGATAAGGGCAAATATTTGAAAACACATACGAATCAACTCTTCTTAGTTCTTTGACTTGCCCTTTAAGCCTCACAGGTTCCAATCCCGAAGCTATTATCAATTCCTCCGGAACGTACGAACAAAACCAGCCTATCTTCTTCTTGTCTTCCATGATTTCCTCCCCCTTGGCCGAATACACCACCTCACGACCCAAAAAATGGACGGTTATATGAAAGGGGTGAATCAAGCTTTTATCGATTCCAGTAAATGATCTATGATTTTAGTAACTGTTTTTTCGTTAAATTCTTCCTTGAACGAGAGGAGATTCATCATGTTCATCAAAATACCCACGCCGTCGAAAAGCCAGCCCAGAACGGCGGAATTCACATCTTTCCTGAAAGAGCCTTCTCGTATCCCTTGCTGGATGACCTTATTAATCAAATCCATATAATTCTGATGATCCTGGTGCAGCCTCTTGAGGATCTCCGGGTTCTCAACCTCGGCTATAGCCTGAAACTGAACCCTTAGTTCATCGGGGTGCTTGCTCATTCGCCTGAAATAGGTAAGACCCATATTTTGCAGTGCCTTGTAGGCGTTTGGTTCTTTATTGATCTCCTCCTGCCAAAAAGTGAGGATTCTTGCCGACATATGCTTGAGTACGTTTAGATAGATGGCATTTTTCGAGGGGAAATGCTTGTATACGGCCGCCTCCGAAATACCGGCTTCACCAGCGATATCCGCCACTCTTGCCGATTGATAATTGTTTCTGGCAAAAACTTTAACCGCACACTTGAGTATCTGTTCTTTGCGTTTTTCAGCGGGCAGTCTTTTTTGAGGCATGATTTCCCCCTTAAGTAAGTTAGATCTTACTAGCTACTATTCCAATAAGAAACCACTTGTCAAGCAGGAATTTCATCCAATCGTGTGTAAGGGGGTAAATCTGCTCTTTACTCTTTCGTGATTTTTGATATGAATCAAGAGCCTGATAAGGCGAATTCACAGCAGTCACATCTGGCTGTATAATTACATTCCTGATGTGACCCCATTCTTCACGACAAAAAGGGAGGGTTATTTATGGCTGATCGGCTGGGAGGTAAAGTGGCGATGGTGGTCGGCGCCGGCCAGACGCCTGGGGATACGATCGGTAATGGCCGCGCCATATCATTGCTCTTTGCACGGGAAGGCGCCCGCGTTTTTCTTATAGACCGCCGGCGGGAATCCGCTGAGGAAACACGGGTGATGATCCAAAACCAAGGGGGTGAGGCCTTTTCCTTTGAGGCGGATATTACTCAGGCTGAAGACATTAAAGCAATGGTGGAGGCCTGTGTGGATCGATTTGGTCGAATCGATATCCTGGTCAACAATGTAGGAATCGGGACCGGCGACGCAGGGCCAGTGCAATTGACGGAAGAGGCGTGGGATCATATCTTCAGCGTAAACTTGAAAGGTGTGTTTCTCACCTGCAAATATGTGCTCCCTTACATGGAAACGCAAGAAAAGGGAGCGATCATCAACATCTCGTCGATCGCCGCGGTATGCATGGCAAACATCCTTGCCTACAAGACTTCCAAGGCCGGTGTCAATGCCCTGACCCACGCCATCGCCATGAAGTACGCGAAAAAAGGGATTCGGGTCAATGCCATTATGCCCGGGCTTCTAAAAACCCCCATGGCCATAGAAAGCATTTCTAAAGCCTTGAATATTGACAAAGAAAAATTGATCCGGAAGCGGGATGACGCCGTGCCGCTCAAGGGCGGTATGGGAGATGCTTGGGATACGGCCTATGCGGCCCTGTTCCTCGCCTCGGATGAAGCCAAATTTATCACTTCTGTAACGCTTCCCGTAGACGGTGGGCAGTGCGCAAAAATTGGCTAAGAGGAACGGTTTAGGCAAAGCTCAAGTTCCTTTTCAATTCTTCCAGGAGATCGGGTCTTCTCACTGGCCGATTGCACAAGTTTTTCAATCGCAAGACGTGCCGGTGTTAAGGAGGCCTTTGGCTTTGACGAACATTCCAATACCAGGGGATTAATTAATCCCTTAAACCTTCAGCTATGCTGATGGTCCCAGCTTTGCTATACGGGTAAGTGAGAAAATATTTTTGACCGCCCTGCCTGTCCGCCATCGGGGCTTCGCTCGAGACGCGAAGTGCACACAGTAGATTTTATTTGCCGCCCTCTCAGCAGCAAATAAAAAAATCCCCCTCTGCGTTCTTTGTGACTCTGCGGTGATTTCAGGTTATCTCAAAATCCCTGCTGACGTACACATTAGTAATTGACTGATATATCCTATGTCAAGGGCAGCCCCCGTTTCGCACCGCCACAGCTCAAAAGAACCGAGATCGAGACATTAGTGGCATGTGTCCGTGACAGGCTTGAAAAGGTCGGGAAATAGCTTTTGAGGATAACCTGGCCGTGAACGGGTGTGTTGTGATGGGACTCTAATATCTCAATATTCCTAAAACCTGCGATCTGGGCGGAGAGTGGGATAGGGGTAAATTTGTTTAACGTACGAAGCATATTGCATATTTTGCAAATTCCAGTATGTACCAGAAAACATGGCTTCACTACTTGTCAATTTTCCCGCATTTGTCAAGATCCCAAATATCGGTCGCGGTCTTACGGGATGTTTTTTTCTTGACATACTATTTATGCTTCTAGTAACCATTCATATCAGCGAGATTTTTCGAACGGTTTGAAAATCAGACACCACCCCAAGAACAACATTCGCCCGCATATACTATCACGTTTGACATCAACACGGATAACCGTGTTGATGAGGCATAGGTCATTTTTTCAACTCAAACCATTTTAAGAGGAGGCCAAAATGAAAAAAAATGTCTGTTTTAAAGGGTTTATTCTTGTGGCGATTGTTCTGTTATTTTCATCTTTATTCTGTTCCCAGGTATTGGCAGAAGAAAAAGAGATCAAAGTCGGTGTGATTTTCGACTACACCGGGCCATACGCGGCCGGTGGTTCCGAACCGGGGGCAGTCGGAACCAAGATAGCCATTGATATGATCAACGAACGGGGAGGTGTCGAAGGCTATAAAATCGTACCCATTTATGCCGACGCCCAGAGCAAGGTGCCGGTGGCCATCAACGAAGCCGAAAGATTGTTAAACCAGGAAAAAGTAGATTTGCTGTTGGGTTTTTACTCCAGTGGGCAGTGCGTGCCCGTGGCCGCCAAGGTGGACAGCCAGAAGAAATTCATGTGGGCAAATATCTGTGTGTCTTCAGCCGTGTTCAAAAATCGAAACCTTAAATATGTATTTCGACCCCAGGTCCACAGTGATACATATGGTTTGGTTTCACCGGACTTTATTGCCCATTACGCAAAATCGAAACTGGGCATGGATGCAAAGGATGTTCGGGTAGCAATCATCTATGAAGACGGACCGTATGGAAGTGGAATTGCCGCGGGCAACGAAGTTGGCGCAAAAGCTCACGGCATGAACGTCGTTTTGAAGGAGGGGTATTCCGCGACGGCACCGGATCTGTCCTCTCTGGTGACCAAACTGAAACGGGCACGTCCAGATGTTATTTTGCATACGGGTTACAACCCGGATATCACGCTGCTGCTGCGTCAGGGACGCGAATTGGGTCTCAAGTTCAAGGTGCTTATTGGACACGGAGCCGGTTACGGCCAGATTGATAAGCTGATTGGGACGTTTGGAAAAGATGTCAACTACATCTATAATGTCGATCCTGTTGCTGGTCAATTGCTCGACCCCAAAACCCTTGCGCCGGGATTGGGTGATCTCACCAAGGAAATGATCAAACGGTATAAGGCTGAAAAAGGGGTGCAAGAGGTTCCTCCCCATACCAGCATGGGGTTCAACAATACCTGGATTTTCCTGACCGATGTACTGCCCAGGGCTATCAAGAAATACGGCGGTTATGACCCGGAATCCCTCCGCAAAGCCGCTCTGGACACCGACATTCCGGTTGGGGGAACCATTCAAGGATACGGCGTAAAATTCTACGCGCCGGGTGATGAAATGGCCGGACAAAATATGCGAGCAACCCCTGTCGTTATGCAATATGTCGATGGGGAGACCAAGATTGCCTGGCCGGTGGCTCTCCAAACCATCGACCCGGTTCTACCGCTGCCTGCATCACAACCCTACGCCGTAAAATAGCCTGCAACCTTGATGCCGAAAGGAAGGTGTGCTTGTGCTAGCGGTTGAAAATGCAGTCATGCGCTTCGGAGGATTCGTTGCGATCCACAATGTTTCCTTCGAAGTGCAACAAGGTGAAATTCTGGGATTGATCGGACCAAACGGGTCGGGAAAGAGCACCATTTTCAATATTATATCCGGTGCGCTCAAACCGACATCCGGAAAGATTCGATTCTATGATAATGATATAACCGGCTTAGCCCCGGATAAAATCTGTCATCTGGGGATTAGCCGTACCTTTCAGATTCCCCGACCCTTCCGCAAAATATCCCTCCTGGATAACGTGAAAGTGTCCGCCTATTTTGGGCAAAATGGGACCATTTCGCGGTCCAAAGCCGAGGAACTGGCAAAAGAAGCCTTGGATCTTGTCAAACTGCCTACGGATTCAGGAATTATGGTTGATTCGCTTGGTGCTGCGGGACTAAAAAAACTCGAACTGGCAAGGGCCCTCTCCACCCAACCGAAGCTTCTTCTTGCTGATGAAAGCCTTGGGGGTCTTGATGAAACAGAGATGGATCAGGCAGCAGACATGCTGGAGGCGATCCGGCGGGAAAAGGGGATTACGATCATCTGGGTGGAGCACATCATGGGCGTACTGATGCGGGTGGTGGACCGCGTAATGGTGCTCGA
>JABMQV010000710.1 GCA_013203065.1 Desulfobacteraceae bacterium
CTCTTTGAAATACTCAGTTTTATCTTCGAGCGCCGCGGGCGATATACCGCAAGAAGATAACTATCTATGAGGTGGTACCGCCTGGATCGCCAACCAGGGCCGACCGGGACGGTTACACGAACTGAAAATTCAGGGAGGGGAGGTATGAATCCCTCAAGATCATGGCAGGGTCTTTCGGTTCCACCGGGAGGCCCTTTTTTTATTTAACAATCCAAAAAGAAGGAGGCTCAGATGTCAGAAAAAAAGATCACCATTTCCGGTTTGCAGGAAAAGAAAGATAAAGGGGAAAAGATCACCATGATGACGGCCTACGACTACCCCACCGCCGGTCTGGTGGATCAGGCCGGGATCGATACCATCCTGGTGGGAGACTCTCTGGGCATGGTGGTGCTAGGATACGACTCAACCGTCCCGGTGACCATGGACGAGATGCTTCACCATTGCAAGACCGTCACCAGGGGGGCGAAAAACACTTTTGTCATTGGGGACATGCCCTTTATGTCTTACCAGGTCAGTGTGGAGAAGGCCGTGGAGAACGCAGGCCGTTTCATGAAAGAGGCTGGATGCGACAGTGTGAAACTTGAAGGTGGAAGCGAGGTCTGCCATGTGGTCAAGGCCATCGTTGATGCAGGCATATCGGTCTGCGCCCACATCGGGCTCACCCCTCAGACCGCCACCAAGCTTAGTGGTTTCAGGGTCCAGGGAAAAGATGCGGAAAGCGCCAGGAAACTGGTCCAGGCCGCCAAAGACCTGGAAGAAGCGGGGATTTTCATGGTTGTCATGGAATGTATACCGGATCTCGTGGCCGCAAGGATCACCAAGGAGTTGAATGTCCCTACCATCGGGATCGGTGCAGGAAAGGATTGCGATGGCCAAGTCCTGGTCTATCATGATGTGGTGGGCCTTTTTGAGCGGTTCACCCCCAAGTTTGTCAAACAGTATGTCAATCTTGCACCGAAGATCAGAGAGGCCCTCATCCAGTACAGGAAGGAAGTGGAAGAAGGCACTTTCCCGGGACCCGAACACATTTTTGCCATGAAGGAGGAGGAAGCAGAGAAACTGTGATCCCAGAAGTGCTTGTGGCCGAACACCACGGTGCCCGAGTTTATTGAAAACTTACTAAAGTTATTCTCAAGACATTTGAATTTTTGGCATTTTGGATCGCTTCCAATTTTGGAGGCATGGGTATCAGGTAAATGGGAGGAATCCATTGAATTTTCTGGTTGTTGGCCCGGGCGCCATGGGCTGTCTCTTTGCGGCACGTTTGAAGAAGGCGGGCCATATTGTGAAACTGGTCGATTATAACCCGGAGAGGGCTAATCATATAAGCGCGCATGGGATAAGGGTGGAGGGTGTAACCGGCGAATACGAGGTCCAGGTCCCCACTGTGGTCGGAAGGGTCTCTGAAAAACCTGATGTAGCACTGATTTGTGTCAAGGCCAACCGGTCGCGAGACGTAGGAGAAACCCTCGCAACATGGCTTCCCAAGAAAACGCATATCCTGACCCTGCAAAACGGCATCGGCAATCTGGAGATACTCCAGGGGGCACTTGGAGACCACACTGTCTTGGGGGGAGTGACCGCCCAGGGGGCCACGGTTTTAGGCCCGGGTCATGTGAGGCATGCAGGGGAAGGTGAGACCGTGATCGGCCCTGAAGGGAACCTTGTTGCGGAAATCGTCTCGGCCTTTAACCGCGCCGGTCTTGTTACCCGCAGCGTAAGGGATGTGAATAGCCTCATTTGGGGCAAGCTGATTGTAAACGTAGGTATCAACGCGTTAACAGCCATTACCAGACTGAGGAACGGCCGCCTGCCGGAGATTGAGGGCACCAGGCGTGTGATGGAAGAAGCCGTGGGGGAGGCCGTGGCCGTGGCTGAAGCAAAGGAGGTCGACCTTCCCTATCCTGATCCGATTGAACGCGTCCTGGAGGTCTGCCGGGCGACTTCGGGAAATATCGCCTCCATGTTACAGGACATCCTCAATCAAAGGATCACAGAGGTCGACTTCATCAATGGCGCCATCGTGCGAGAGGCCACGGCCCTTGGTATCGCCGTCCCCGTAAACCGGACCCTTACCTCCCTTGTAAAGGCCATTCAGGGGAGTTACGGCGATAGAACAGATGGCCAATGAAGGATTGTGGTTCAGGATTCCCGTAACTTCTCAATAAGTCAAGACGTGTTTAAAGGGAAGTCTTGGAGCCGGTCTGGTAGTGCCGCTTCTCTCTGTGTATGCTTATGAGCTGGGGAAAGGCCCGGTGCCTGCC
>JABMQV010000711.1 GCA_013203065.1 Desulfobacteraceae bacterium
ATGTGGAGGCATTGCCGGATGTTCCCACCGGCGAATATGCTGCCATTGCCGCTGAGCTTAAGCGGTTCATAAAAGACAAATTGTATGTGACTCTTGACATCAAAGTCCTTGTACCGGGCAAACTGCCCAGAAACATGGCCAAGACCAAGCGAATAATCACGGATGACCCTTTTTAGACAGATTTTTGCTGCTCCTGAGCCAGATGGAATTACAGACGGATCCACGAAAGATGTCGGGATATTGTCAAACCCACGGTTGAGAAAATGTACAAAGGCGTCTGATGGCATCCTGAAGTGACAATCACCCGGAGAGAAACCGGGGGTTAAAAAAGGTGAATGGAATTGGCTCAAAACTCGCTAACTCAAAAAGGAGGTATCACAATGAAAATGAGAAGATTTCCGGCTTTCGTATGTTGTCTATGGATGGGTTTGGTTCTGCTCGGTTTACCTTTGATGGCAAATTTTGAAAATGCCGCGGCCGAACCACCGGCAAGTATTAAAGTGGGCGCTTCCATACCTGTAAGCGGCAGGTTCGCTTCAGGCGGTCACACAATCAAATTGGGATATGAAATCGCTGTCGACTTTGTGAATGCGGCAGGGGGCATCTATGTGAAGGAATTTAACAAAAAGCTGCCCATAGAGCTGATTGTACTCGACGATGAATCAGATCCCGTGAAAACCGTTTCCAAAATGGAGGCGCTCAATGAAAACGATAAAGTCACCGCCTATCTGGGGGGCTTTGGAAGCGCGCTCCATGCGGCCGCGGCCGGTATCGCAGAAAAAAATAAAATCCCTTATCTGGGGGTCGCCTTCACATTGAACTCCATTCACCAACAAGGCTACAAATATCTATTTTCTCCTTATCCTAAGACCCCAAATTCAATAAAGACGCTTTTCGAGATGCTGGATACTTTGGCCCCAAAGGAAAGGCCAACCAAAATGGCCATATTCCGGCTCGCCACAGACTGGGGTATCGAACAGGCCGAGTATATCCATAAACTGGCGCCTCCAGGATACAAGGTGGTTATGGATATGAAATACCGGCCTTTGACAAAGGATTTCTCCGCCATGATTTTAAAGGCAAAGGCTGCCGGTGCCGATTCTTTATGGAGCAATCCGATCCCGCCTGACGGCATCGCCTTGCTAAGGCAATGTAAAGAGCTCAACTGGAACCCCAAGTTCCTCTATGTGGTGCGTGCCGCCACTTATACAAACTGGATCAAGGCCCTGGGGACTGCAGGCAACTATGCGATCTGTGATTCCCCCTACCACTGGTCCTATCCTTTTAAAGGGAATAAGGCATTTGTGGCGGAATTCAAGAAGCGCGACAAAGTGCTTCCGGATACCACTGCAGGCGCAGCCTATGCCTGTGTCCAGATACTGGCCAACGCCATAGAACGCTGCGGCACTCTGGACAGAAAAAAGATCAGGGATGCCATCGCCGAAACAGACATGGACACCATCATGGGTCTTATCCGCTTTGAACCGGATGGAACACCAAGGATGTACGGTCCGGACGGCCAGATTCTCGCCATTGGCGGCATGAGCCAGTGGATTGATGGCGTGCAACAGCTGGTATGGCCACCAGCACTGGCAACAGCTCCATTCGCCTATCCAGCTAAACCTTTCAAAGACAGATAGATCAAAAAAAACGATGTTTGTGAAAAGACCCATTGATGGCAGGCATGCCTTCTTTGGGTCGGCATCCTCAAAGAAATTATCATTACTTGGGGATGCCGAAACATGCAGATAATGGAACAGGGCTGTGTTTCTTGAAGTCGAGAAACTGACAAAGACCTTTGGTGGGTTAACCGCTGTCCACCGGTTCGACCTATCGGTCAGTAAGGGAGAAATCCTGGGCCTTATCGGCCCCAACGGATCTGGAAAGACCACGCTCTTTAGCCTGATCACCGGATTTCTCAAGCCTGACTCAGGAAATGTACATTTTCTGGGCAAGGACATCACCACACTGAAACCCAGCAAAATATGCGAGAACGGGATTGTCAGGACTTTCCAGGTGGTTCGGCCCTTTAGCAAAATGAAGACGATGGAAAATGTCATGGTGGGTCGAATCTACGGGAGAAATCCGGCCCGGACCCTAAAAGACGCACGGCAAGAGGCCAAGCAGATTCTGATGAAGGTTGGGCTTGGAGAAAAATGGGACAAGGCCGCACGGAATCTTACCCTTCCGGACAGGAAAAGACTTGAACTTGCCAGAGCCCTGGCGGGAGAGCCGTATCTTCTTTTGCTGGACGAGATTATGGCCGGCTTGAATCCAGCGGAGGCCGAAAAGGCGATTCAACTGGTTCAAGGGATAAGGGACAGAGGCGTAACGGTCATCATGGTGGAACACAATGTCCGCGTGGTGATGAAGATTTCCAGTAGAGTCGTAGTGATCAGCTCAGGGGAGAAGATATTTGACGGGCCTCCACAAGAGATGGTCCATAACCAACGGGTTATTCAGTCTTATCTCGGAAAGAGTTAGCTTGCTGAAAGTCGACGATATCGATGTCTACTATGGTGACCTGCAGACCCTATGGGGAGTCTCCTTTTCGGTCGAAGAAAAAGAGATCGTCGCCATTCTCGGATCCAATGGCGCCGGGAAAACCACCACGCTGAAGACCCTGGCGGGATTGCTCAGGCCGGAAAATGGGACCATTTGGTTTAAAGGTTCCCGTTTGGACACGCTTTCGGCCCACAAGCGGGTCGGATTGGGAATTTGTTTGGTACCTGAGGGTCGAGGACTTTTTGCCGGCATGAGCATTCTTG
>JABMQV010000712.1 GCA_013203065.1 Desulfobacteraceae bacterium
GGATGGAAAAATAAGGGCACCCCGGCCTGTTCCAGGCATTGGAAGGCCTGGCGGGCCCCGTTGCCCGCAGGCCAGCAGACGACCAGCGGTTTGGGCAAAGAGGGCCAGAGGGCAGCGATGCGCTGAGCGATCCTGAAAGTCCTGTCTGATGTAGAGATGGTCAAGGTGAGGATCAGGATGTCAAAATTCTCATCTTCGGCAAAGGCATGGAGATAGCGGGCAATCGCGTCGGGGTCGTTCATGAACTGGGTGGTGATGTCCATGGGGTTAGCTATGGAGCCAACGGCGGGTTTCAGATCCTTAAGTTTTTTGAGTGTTTGCTGGGATGGCTCGGGAAGAGGCAATTTTGAATCAAACGCCATGTCCCCCAACAAAGCCCCGGCGCCTCCCGAAGAGGAGAGTATGGCCACCCTGTTTCCTGCCGGAGATCCATACCGCGCGAAAAGATTTGCCACCTCCAGGAGGTCGTCGATGTCAAAGACCCGGCAAATGCCCTTCTGTCTAAACAACCCATCGTAAAGGGCATCAGGGCCTGACATGGCGCCGGTATGGGAGGCCGCGGCCTGACGTCCCTTTTCCGAACGTCCCACCTTGAGGGCCACGATGGGTTTCCCTGTCTTCAGAGCCTTGTCAGCGGCTCGAGCGAATCTCCTGGGATTTTTTACATCTTCCAACAAAAGGGCAATGCACCGTGTTTTTTCGTCACAAACCAAATGCTCCAGAAAATCGGAACTTTCCAGGTCCAGTTCGTTTCCCGAGGAGACAAAAAGGCTTAATCCGATGGAGCGATCATTGGCCCGGGTAAAAATAGAGTTGCCAATCCCCCCGCTCTGGGTAATGAGCCCGATGGACCCCGGGATCAGGGAGTTGATTTCCAAACCGGTTATGAAGGAGGCGGCAACATGGTCGTGGGGATTGATAATCCCAATGCAATTGGGACCCACGACCCGTATTCCTGTTCCCCTGGAAAACTCCCTGAGATATTCCTGTTCTTTTCTTCCGTCATCGCCCATCTCCGCATAGCCGGCGCTAAAAAGGATGACGAAAGGGACCTTTTTGTCCGAACACTGCCTGAAGGCATCCAGAACGGACTCCCGGGGGATCACAACCAGGGCCAGATCCACAGCTTCAGGGATGTCGGTGAGTGCGGGGAAACAAGGTAAGTCGGCAATCCTTTTGTATCTTGGGTTTACCGGGAATATCTTACCCTTGTAACCATGTTGGCGCAGGAACCGGATGGTCAGACCGCCTATGCGCGAAGGATTTTCAGAGGCGCCCACTATGGCGATCGTCCGTGGGTTGAATAGGGACTTCAGCCCTGATTCTGTCGGTTCATTCTTCATCCCTTATCTCGTCTCCAGCGCTATCAGTGCCTCTTTGATTTTGCTTTCCATTCACAGTTCCTTGACAGAAAAGAATCCGGTTTCAGCGACTCAAGAAATGCGGATTGTGTAACAGAAGGATTGAAGGGTGCGGAATAGAAAGTTAGAAATATAAACTGAAGTCACCGGAGCAAGTGGGGTTGTCAAGCATCAAACACCTCTTTATCTTTGGATTCACGTCATATCTTATTTTCAGGCTCTCAATCCAGCACCCGACCCTGTACATAACACCGCATTCGTAGTCGTCGATTACACCAATACTTTGCATTCCCTTATACGCAAAACAGTCTTTTGGCTTGAACTCCCAATGTAAAATGTTTTTTTCCGGGAAACTCATGGTAACATTCATGAAATCCGGTATGCATAGTTCAGATGCTCCCGAAAAAAAGTTTTTTAACGCTTCATACGTCTCAATTTGTTCTTTTTCCATTCCCAGGAACTTTTTTATTCTGTTGACCTCTATGGGGGCGAGTGACCGTATTGCTGCCTTGTTCATTTTATTCGCCTTCCGTATACCGAATTCCTGAAGGCAGGAATAAAACCACATGGCATCATGGGTCATCCAACATTTATTTAGAAGCTCAATGAGATCTTTTTTTTCCGAGACATCCATCTGTCTTGGTCATTGCTTTTTGGGAATAAAGAACATTGATGTTTCTCTTTGGTTTCAAAACATTTGAGCCGCACCCCTTTTGCAATCAGACCACACCTCAACTGTAATCGAAACCGACATACCAACGCAGTCCCTGTTTGTTCGAATGCCTTTTAGGGCGATGGGGGTCTAAATTTCAATAGGTTCAACAGCCTTTTCGGCTTCCTTTTGCTCATCTACCAAGAAATCAACTATTTTCCGTTTTTCAGTATGGGGGGCGAATAATTCTTGGAGAGCGTATAAGGCCTCATATCCATCCGGGTTTGTGGCATAGTAAAAGTCTTGGGCCAATTCAGTAAATGTCTGCAAATTCTCTTGATGCAAACAGGCATATGTGTAATGCGCGATCAATTCACTGAGGACATTTTCAAACTCCTGGTAATACGCGAGATCATCAAGAAGCTCAGCGCTCATGGGATAATGTTTTAACCCGAATAGGAGGAGGTCCTTCAACCTGGAATTTGGCTCTTTGAAATATCGTCTGATCAATGGATAGTTGGGATGTTCAGCGTTTCGTTCGGTCAAGAACACCTCCAGTGTCCGTTCAGATAATCCTTCTTCCCCCTCAAAATAGGAGACTAGAAACTCCTGGTTTGAATTTTCAGGTACAGCTTCATTTTCTTCTTTTTCTTCAAAATCCTCTTCCTCATAATACATGAAGCCGATTTCTTCCAATGCTTCAATATAGTTGCCCGGTTGATTCTTGAAAATGTCGTCGACCTTTTCAAAAAGCATTTCGTCTCTTATCTTCTGGTAATCTTCAAGGAATGGGTCTTTCTTCTTCTTGCTCACAACGCATGCCTCCTTGTTTTATTCCTGTCAAACAATGGATTTTTTCTATGATAGTCATGGAATGTCAAATGCATTATCGGCGCCGGAAGTATGTTCTCAATAATCTCGGGCACCGTGGGGTTCAGCCGTTTCTTTCCGGCGCTCTCTAAACCAGTGCGAAATTGAGAAGTAAATCCACTTTGAGAGAGCGCCTTCAAGAAACACCCGAACCCCACTCCAGA
>JABMQV010000713.1 GCA_013203065.1 Desulfobacteraceae bacterium
TCAATTTTCAATCGCCAATCGTCAATTTTCAATCATAAAATCATCCCAGTGTATTGACCTGCTGATACTCCCCAAACACCCCTCTCAAAACATCACAGATCTCTCCAAGCGTGCCGTATGCCTTTACTGCTTTCAGAATAAGGGGCATGAGATTATCCGTTCCTTCTGCCCCGGCCTTCAGATCGGCCAGACTCTGCTTGACCTTCGTGTCATCCCTTTCGGATTTTAGCTTTCCCAACTTGTCAATTTGCGAAACCCTAACTTCAGGGTCCACCCTCAAGAGGTTCGTAGGCTTTTCTTCCTGGGTCCGGAAACGGTTTAGCCCCACCACCACCCTCTCTTCTTTTTCTATTTCACGCTGGTACTTATAAGCGCTATCCTGAATTTCTCTCTGGATAAAACCCTGTTCAACTGCCTCGACAGCCCCCCCCATCTCATCGATCTTCTTGATATACTCCTGTGCCCGTTTGTATATCTCCCTTGTAAGACTCTCCACATAGTAGGAACCGCCCAAGGGGTCTACCGTGTCAGCCACACCTGTCTCGTATGCCACCAATTGCTGGGTCCGAAGGGCAATCTGGACGGCCTCTTCTGAGGGCAGGCAGAGAGCCTCGTCCATGGAGTTGGTATGAAGTGACTGGGTCCCCCCGAGGACTGCAGCCAAGGCCTGAAAGGCAACACGCACAATATTATTTTTTGGCTGTTGTGCCGTCAGTGTGCATCCTGCGGTCTGGGTGTGAAATCGAATCATCATGGATTTGGGGTTCCTGGCCCCGAATCGCTCCCTCATGATCCCGGCCCAAAGCCTGCGTGCCGCTCTGTACTTGGCTATCTCTTCCAGGAAATCCAGATGGGCATTGAAAAAGAAAGAAAGCCTTGGCCCAAAGGTATCCACCTCAAGCCCTGCCTCTAAGGCCGCCTCCACATAGGCTATTCCGTTGGCCAGTGTAAAGGCAATCTCCTGAACAGCCGTGGAACCCGCCTCCCTGATATGGTACCCGCTGATACTTATGGTGTTCCATAGGGGGATCTTTTCGGCACAATAGGAAAAGATGTCTGTGATAATCCTCATGGAAGGTTTCGGCGGGAATATATAGGTGCCTCTTGATGAATATTCTTTCAAGATATCGTTCTGTATGGTGCCCCTCAATTTCTCGCTTGAAATCCCCTGATTCTCCGCCACAGCCATATACATTGCCAGCAGGATCGCTGCGGGAGCGTTTATGGTCATGGAAGTACTCACCCGGTCAAGGGGTATGTCATTGAATAGCGTTTCCATGTCCCTGAGGGAGTCGATGGCAACCCCCACCTTGCCCACTTCGCCGATGGCCATTTCGCCGTCCGAATCATATCCGATCTGTGTGGGTAGATCGAAGGCCACGGAAAGCCCAGTCTGCCCTTGATCCAATAAAAACCGATACCGCCTGTTGGATTCCTCTGCCGTGGCAAAGCCGGCGTATTGTCTCATGGTCCAGTATCGTCCCCTGTACATGGTGGGCTGGACTCCCCGGGTAAAGGGGTATTCCCCGGGGAAGCCCATTTCCTCGATATAGTCTTCATGAGCCTGGTCAAGCGGGGTATAGAGCCTGTTGATGGGGATTCCCGAGGTATTGACGAAGACTTCCTTCCTTTCCGGACGTTTTTTTAGTTTATCTTCCAGACTCTCAGACCACTTCTTTTGGGCCTCTAACACCGCTCCCAACCCCTTCTCTTCAGACATGCCAGCCTCCTGAAATGTTTTTGTCAAAAATGTATGAGGTCATAAATCCCCCTGAAAATATTGCAACTCCCTACAATCTGTCAAACTTTTTTTGGGCGCCCATGTTTTCATCTTGACAAAGGTCAGTAGCTTTATTACTGTCTTTTCGCTAGTTTTAACTTGAATCTTGAAATTGTGGTTCACTAAAGGACAAGTCATATAAATAAACCGGAATCTTCAATAAGGAAAGAATTCGGTTTTGCAAAGGGGTAAGCGTTTCAAGGACACGGCCGATAGCAAGGGTTTGGGTTTCTTCCACAAGGAGATGAATATTATCAAATCTTGCAAGAAGACGTTCTGCCGTTGGCCTTGCAATTTTCATTTTGGGAAGCCCTGGTACGAGGCCTTGCAATGTTTCATTGTTTTCTGCAAGCTCACGGCGTGCCACGAACTCGATTAAAGTCAATGCTTGCAGTGCTATTGTCAGCAATAGCATTAAACCCTTGATTCTTTCTGGTATACCCTATCTTTACCACTTATAACAGCTAAA
>JABMQV010000714.1 GCA_013203065.1 Desulfobacteraceae bacterium
GGGTGAAATTATCCATGACAACACCCTCCTAGGCCTTATCCGGGAACATGAGAGAAAATGCAGCTATAAAAAACTCGATAAGTGGGTCAAACAGATCGAAACAGAGGGTGAAGGCGCAGTTGAGAGGGTCCTTGAGCTATTGAAATTCGACTACCATATCCGACCCTTTGTCTCCGAGAAGCTGGACATAGACCCACGCGAAATGGATTTCATCTTTGGCAGACCCCTCACCGAAACCATCCCCATGTTCGGGTTGAAGGTGACCAGGGAACCCGAGGGTTCATTTTTTCTCACCACGCTGAAAATCGGCTAAGACCCGATTTTTCAAGGCCGCTTGCCCCAACGAAAATGAGACTCACAGATCATAAGGTAAAGGCCGGTTTAGGCTGATCCCTTCCACGTCCAGGTTAACATCATACACCAAAATCTCCACCCCCCCTGAGACAGCCTGCCGGAGTTCTTGGCCGTAGGCGGGGTCAATATGGTCCGCGGGCATGAACAGCCTTGCATCCGTGCGCTGAACCAAATAGAACATCACAGAACGGTTCCCCGAGCGGACCTGATCCCGGAGTTCCTTCAGGTGCTTGAGTCCCCTTGAGGTCACAGCATCAGGAAAACATGCAACCCCGTCTGACACAAGGGTGCAGTTCTTTACCTCGACAAAACATCGATCGTTTCCCTTTTCCAGAAGCAGATCGATTCGAGAGTTCTTGCCGTAATTGACTTCAGAACGAACCTTGTCAAAACCTGAAAGGTCGGGAATCTTTCCGGCCATAATGGCGGCCTTTGCAAGCCGGTTGGGTACCAAGGTGTTGGTCCCCACCAAAGAAGTGGGCATCTCTATCATCTCCCAGGTGTATCTGAGCTTCCTCTTCGGGTTGTTGTGTCGAGAAAGATAAACGGTCCTGCCCGGTTCAGAGCAGCTCAACATACTTCCTGAGTTGGGGCAGTGAGCAGTCACAACATGGCCGTTTCTGAGCTTGACATCCGCCAGGAAGCGTTTGTATCTACTGATGAGAGTGCCTCGGATAAGCCGAGGCCATTTAAGGCAGCCGGGTTCTATGTTTTGAGCCATCTTATCCATGACTGTTGAACATCATAGATTCGGCCAGTTCCACTGTCAACTCAGGGGCGGATTTGATTTGCCTGAGCTTGTATGCTAATTAGAGTAAGAAATGGGTAGTTTCAAAATGGGATTGAGTTAATACGTAAAAGAGGAGAAGTCATGTCCGAAATATCTTTGTCAGATCCCGCAGCCTGGATCAAGACGGTTATCCAGGAATTCATCGAGAACTCACCTGAAAACACACTAAAGAATCAGGGAAATGACAAGGCATTTGAAAATCCCCTGGTGGGCTTCTCTTCAGGAGACGATCCCTTGTACGATTCATTCAAAGAATATGTAGGACCATTTCACTGGACACCTTACGAGATATTTACGCGGACCTTCCCCACCCTGCGCGTGGACCCTGATGAACTCACGGTCATAAGCTGGATCCTGCCCCAGACCGAGGTTACCAAGAAAGACAATCGCGAACAGACCGTTTATCCTTCAGAGCGGTGGGCGCGGGCCCGCATCTTTGGTGAGGAGTTCAATGGGAAGCTCAGGGAAAAAGTGGTGGACGCGCTTCAGAAGGAGGGGTGCCAAGCCGTGGCCCCCATGCTTGCTCCCGGATGGGCCAGGAAAAAGTCTGACAAATACACGATTTCCTCCACCTGGTCGGAACGTCACGCGGCCTATGCCTCCGGTTTAGGGACCTTCGGGCTGTGTGATGGATTGATTACCCCGTTGGGGAAGGCCATGCGCACGGGCTCAGTGGTAGCACGTATCCGGATTCCCCCAACGCCCAGGCCCTATGAAGATCATCATGCCTACTGTCTTTTTTTTACGGATGGAACCTGCGGGAAGTGTATCCCCCGGTGTCCGGCCAATGCCGTCAGCGAATCCGGCCACGACAAGGTCAAGTGTCTCAAGCATGTCAGAACGGTTGCCCCCAAATACATAAGATCTCATTATGGTTTTAAGGGTCGCGGCTGCGGTCTGTGTCAGACAGACGTCCCCTGTGAATCCAAAATCCCCACCAAAGAGGATGTTGAACATTACGGGGCTTTGTAAAGCAGGTCGGGGAGGCCATGGGCAGGTAGTGCCATGTTCTGGAAGTTCTTGCTGCAAAATTGGCAATTTAAGTTGCCCGCGTAA
>JABMQV010000715.1 GCA_013203065.1 Desulfobacteraceae bacterium
GTCTACGCGTACGACTTCCCCTTTTTCCATGGCTTCATAAAGTGCCCGGACTGCGGGAAATCCGGAAATCTTGAATGTGGTCTTGGTGGTGGGAATCGCCTGCACGCCGGCCCTTTCGGCCCCAGCCTTCATCCGGGCCATTGCCCCGAGCTTCCGGTTACCTGCCGGGACACCTGCCCTTGATCCGGTACCCGCGATATTTAGCAGAACCGCCACAATAAGTGCAGCGTTTGCAGGCGCTGCCCCAGCCTCCATGGCTGCCTCTATTCCGCATTCCATCACATAGTCAAGTTCCAGATCCACCATGTTTTCATCTGCAATGCTTGTGCGCCGGCCGCGTAGCATCTCAATCGTCATTGCATTTTCAGCGGCCAAGGCAGCCAGATTCAACATCCCGTGCCCCTTGGTTAAAGCCTCAATTTTGTCAGCCGTAGTGTATTCCACATTCGAAGTCACAGCCATCATTGTTGCAAGTAATTCTTTTTCCATTTCAATAACCTCCTCTGTTATTGCGGGCTCTTCAAAAGCCCATTGTTAAATATAAGGGCAAAGGCCACGGCCATACGGTGTATGGTCTTGCAAATGCCCACTCCACTGTAATGCCGATTTCACCCCCCCTCATTCTGATTTACGCATTCTCTGCTTTACCTTTGTTCAAGGGCTTTCACTTATATTAACTAACTATGGGTCACTGGCAGGCTAGTTGCATTAGAAAAATCCACACATGTCTGCGCGAAAAAAGGGGTGAAGTAGTTTCGAATTTCCCATAACACTTTGCCATTTCATATTGTTAAATGCAGCGAAAACCTTCCTTTGAGATGTCCTGCAATATCAATGACAAGGATCGAATTCATTCCCGGGCAGATTGTTGGTCCATATTTATGTTCACAACTCGTCTTTAATAGTTTTTGTCCTGTCCGCAGGCCTCTTTTACTTCACCATCAAGGGCTTCGCCGATCAATACCCGTAACAGATTAGGAATATCCCTTTCAAGGGTTCCTGCCCCGTATCCCACCTTTTCGAGCATCATAGGCGGCATTGGTCCAAAACCTTTGGAAAGGGCCGTTAAAATGGCCGCTCCGGTAGGGGTCAGCAACTCTCCCTCCCCACCTGCGGAGTATACGGGTTTCCCTTTGATGAGTTCGGTCGTTGCCGGGGCCGGCACCGGCAATATGCCATGGGCGCATTCAACCGTCCCGTTTCCTACGTTAAATGGTGAGCAGTAAATCATCTCAACACCCAGCAATCGAAGTCCAGCCACCGCGCCAACCACATCTATAATTGTGTCCATGGCACCCACTTCGTGAAAGTGGACCTTTTCGATATCGGTCCTGTGGACCTTTGCCTCGGCCTCAGCCAGTCGGATGAAGATAGCGATGCTTTGCTGTTTTACCGATTCCTCAACCTCGCTGTTTGTTATAATTTCCTTTATATCACTAAACTTTCTATGATGGTGATGATGATATTCTTGATCGACCGAGATAATAACCTTGCTTCCACCAATGGTCCCCTTCATAACCTGCTCGAGTCTTAGGTCGTAATGTGTGAGGTTGAGCTTGGACACCTCCTGTTTAAGCTTTTCAAGGTCCAAACCTGCGTCAAGGAGCGAGCCGATAATCATGTCTCCGCTGGCTCCAGAAAAACAATCAAAATAAGCAATCTTCATGGTTGGTCTCCCCTTCTTGGGCAGATTTGATTCTGCTTTTCATTTTCAATTATCTCGGCTTTAGAAAAAGAAGGCGCTGGATTCATTTATTAGCGGCTATTTAGGATTTCTATCGCATCACCCGACATGCTTACCAACGGCAATCCTGTTTATCAGGGTGGCCTGATACCCGGCTCCAAAACCGTTGTCTATATTAACTACCGATACACCCGAAGCGCAACTGTTGAGCATGCTGAGCAGAGCGGAAACCCCTCCGAAACTAGTCCCGTATCCGATGCTGGTCGGTACTCCTATAACCGGGCAAGCGACCAGGCCTCCCACAACGCTTGCCAGCGCGCCTTCCATGCCGGCTACTACAACAGCAACGTTGGCGTTGAAAATATCATCACACGAATCTAAGAGCCTGTGGATTCCTGCTACTCCTACATCGTAGACTCTTGATACCTTGTTGCCGAGGGTTTCTGCGGTTACACAGGCCTCTTCAGCCACAGGGATATCTGCGGTACCAGCGCACACTACGGCAATTTTGCCTACCTTTTCAACTGAACGTGGATTGAATACAACAATTCTCGCCTCTTTATAATAACGGCAATCCTTGATTTCTTTTTGAATTTCTTCAAAGAGTTCCTGGTTGACACGGGTGCCCAATATATTGAAATAGTTATCCGACATTCTCCTGGCAATAGCGACAATATGCTCGACTGTCTTGCCATGGCAGTAAATGACTTCTTGAATGCCGGTTCTTATGGATCGGTGATTGTCTATTTTCGCGAATTCAATATCATCATATGGCAGTTTTCTTAACCGGCCCAATGCAGTTTCCAGATCCATGCTCCCTTTTTGAACTTGTTCCAGAAGGCCTTTTAAATGCTCAAGGTTCATTTTGCTTCCTTTCTGTCTTTTCTGACGCTTACCCCGCCGACCGGTCAATTAGCGATGCGATGCTGGCCCCCGGCTCATACTGTGCTAAACCGAGCTCCTGAGAATGACGAAGCGCTTATGCAGCACGCCTTGCCCCAGAATTGGCTGGTTCAGAATCTTGGATACAAGTAGGACTCACGAACGGTCCAGCATCCAGCACTTCTACTTCAGCCCCCTTGTTGATGCCGGAGGCAACGATGACACTCCCTTTGATTTCTTGTTTTTTCAAGAAAATCCGCATGCGTTCTGCTATTAAATCTGATTCCTCTTTGGAGGTCAGCCCGTATACGGCTGGTCCCCAGGAACTTTGTCCCGCGCCGTAGGCACCGGATGCGAGCAAATGCCCGACTATTTTGTATGAAGATTTTTCGCTGTAAATTCCACCCTGGACCGGCACAAAAAACATACCTGTTTTGCGATCGATTTCTGATAAAGCGTGACCAAATTCTCCTATCTCATTGTCAATCAAAGACGGTAACAATTTCATCAATACCAGCCTACATATTTCTTCGGACAGCTTCTCCGAGGGATTGACAAATCCGATGGCATCCTTCTCCTGTTTACCGGAGAGACCCTCCTTCTGTTCAGGAATGACGACAACAAAGCGCCATTCCTCAGGGAAATCGTATCGAAAAACTGCTTTAGGTGGTCTTGCCGCGAGAACACCGTTTTCCTGTCTCGTTTTCCCGGAATCAATAATGAGGCCGCCATGTTCAAAACTCCAAATACCGATACTGGACCTCATCCCTCTACCCATAATTACCGAGAGGTCATGAACGCTGGCTTTTATGCCGTAGGCCCTTGTCAGGGCAGTGCCCAAAGCCAGGGCAAGCTGTGTTCCGGATCCGAGTCCCTTATGCTCAGGAATGCTTTTATGTACCCTGATTGCCACGTTTGGCTCCATCTGGAAATGCCTTGAAAATGCCTCAACAAGACCTCGTATTTTCCGCCTTTTGTTTCTGTCTCTGTGTTGGATGGACAGATGGCCTTGAGTTTTTACCGAGATCGTAGTCTGAGGGGTCGACAGTGAGACCCCGATACTGCCATACAATCTGCCCAGGCTGCCGTTCAAGTCCATGAAACCAAGATGCAGACGCCCTGTTGTCGAAATTCGAACCTCCATGGATTTTGCCTCTTGAACTTGAAGACTATTCAATTACTTACTTAGAGCAAGTGGCTCTATTGCTCCCAAAATCCTATTCTTAAAAGCTCTATATTTGTGGTTTTTATGTGGCAACAAAAAAGGCCGAGCTGAAAAACTATCGGCAGCTCGGCCCTGCTGGCTAACAAAAAAAGCCAAA
>JABMQV010000716.1 GCA_013203065.1 Desulfobacteraceae bacterium
CCATATTTCCTCCCACAATAAAGGGAAGGCCCACGGCAGGCAAGACGAACGTTTGCCCCTCCTCCGGAACAAATGAAAGAGGGGCAAGAAGGCAGGAATAAAATGGATGGCTAATACGTGCTAATAAAACGCCCTGATTTCTGTCTTCCATTGACAGGGGTCCGCTGCCAAAAACCTGGGATTTCAACCCTGTTTTTCCCGATTCACCCCCCCTGGTCTCTTACGAAGTCCGGGGCCTGATCCCCCCGGTGGGGGGTATGATTTCGGCGGGTGAAAACCCCATTTGACAGCGGACAGGGTCATTCCTTACTTCAGGAGGAAGACGACCTTTGCCTGGGCCAGTATGTTGCTTTTTTTGTCGTGCACAAAGACCGCTGCAGCGTCATCGGCAGATATCTTGGCATTCGTGCTCTTGACCACAGCGATGCCCTGTAACGTCATAGGGCTCTTGCTGCCCCAGCTTACCAATAAGGCCTTTGCCTTGTTCGGGTCTGTGGTGAAGCCCCCGCACCCCCTCTCTACCAGAACATTGCTGAGTATTTTTGAAGGGTCAAAGACTATCTCATCGTTTTCTGTGACAATGGTATTTACCAGGGCCGGTTTGAACTGAAACGCACGCACGTCAATGATGAGCCCATCATAGGTAGTTTTCAATTCAGAGGGACGGGCCACCTCGGGCACGGCCTCCGGCTTGACCTCAGGTGGGGCCTTAGTAAGTGGCTTTTCAGCCGGAGCAGAAGGGGTCGTGAGGACCTTTGGGATCAGTTTTGGCTTGTAATACGGCCCCGGCTTAGGCATCAAATTATTGTCCTTCATGAGGGGCAAAATGATGTCAAAAAGACCTCCCTTGCCGCGGATGTAAAGCCGCATACAGACCTCGGCATACCCTCTGCTGCCATAGAATTTTTCGCCACACTTCGTTGCCCCCCGCAAAAAGCCATCTACGGAGGTCCGAATCTGATCGGACTGCAACATACCGTCCCTCACTGTAGTCTGGCCATAAAGGCGAAGTCCTTCGAGGACCTCTAACAGGTCTCGCTGGGCGACAACCGTTGCTGCTCTCATAGCCCTATAGCGGGTCTGTCCTTCTTCGGATGTTCCGACCACTTGGATATAGCCTTCCTCAAAAATCTTTACCGGGTGGTTTATGGTCTGCCAGCCCTGTTCTGCCCATGCCCCTGCGGCCAGGATAAACACACCTAGAAAAACAACAATGATTCCAAAAATCCTTTTCATCGTAAGCCTCCTTCCCTTAGTGGACGTTCATAACATTTCTAAGACGCAAAACGGCCAAAAGCAGTTCCGCACCATTCGCATAATCATCCGGTCTGAATGCGGCCGAGAGGTCAGGTTCCATAAGTCCCCTGGTCACGACATTCATGACTGCATTAAAGTACGAAGAACTGGGGGGGATATCAGGAAATGGTGAGTTTTTTTGGCCGAAGTACTTGGTGGCCAAATCCTTTTCACCCGTAATTTTCATCAACAGATCCTCCAGAATAAAGGCCAGTTCTTTTCGAGTCACCGGTCTGTCAGGGTAAAAGAGATAGGCCTTTGAGGTCTTGTCATAAAGTGGTTCAAGCCCTCTGAGACCCCATTTCAGAACAATCAGGATCTCGGGTTTGAACATATTGTTGATGATATCGGCAGGCACAAAGGACGGCTTGGTCTTTTTTTGGGGAACGGGAATTCGACCCGCCAGAAACCGGTCCAGGTGAATTTCATCCACGAGGAGTGCCGCCACATCGGCCCGGTTCACTTTGTCCTTTATGGCAATTCGCTTTGCCACGTCTGTCAGGGTAAAGTTGGCCGCCGCCCGGGTGATCTTTTGCACTCGCTTGTAGAGCTTGTTGGCAGGTTCGTGCCAGCGGCCCGGGGTGGCGCCCAGGACCTTTGCCAGGGTCAACTCGGCGTCCCTGAATTTTAGGCCCTCAAAATAGGCAAGGCCCATGAAATAATCGGCGGCCTCCCTTGTCCGGTAATACGGCAGCTCTTCCGATTTAACGTCACGAAGTTTAAGGGCCTTTTCGGAATATCTTTTTGCCTTTTTGAGCCATTTCTTGGGCTTGGCGTGCATATAAACCCGAATTCCGGTAACCCGAACCGCAAATTTCTGGGAATCACCCTCGGCTTCATCTTCTGCGTCGTCCAGCAGTTCGAGTGCCCTTTCCAATTCCACGGACTTATGTTTCTTGTCCTTCTCTGCTCCGGTCCTCAGGGCCGCGACAAGGGCCTTTCC
>JABMQV010000717.1 GCA_013203065.1 Desulfobacteraceae bacterium
GCAATCCTCCCGGCAAAGTGATTTCATGGGCAGCGACAAATAGATCTGTTCCCTAAAAATCTCATCCAGGTCGATCTGCTCCTCTGTTACAAAATCAACAGCGAGATCCTCTTCCGACAGTTCGACTTCACTTGGCTCGCTTTCGGAGGGACCCGGGGCCAGACACAGTCTGAAATCACATTTTAAATCGCGGGGGTAAGGCTCAAGACACCGGCCGCATCTAAGGCGAATCGTGCCGCTCAAACGTCCCTCAAGCACATACTCCGCACCAGCCTTGGAGATACTCAAATGGGCCTCCACGGGACCATCAAGCCCCAGGACCTGATCACCCTCTCCAGTGCCCTGCCACCAACCCGCTTCAAGGGTAAGATTAAAGTGGCGGGGGCCGTGTAAAACGGATCTCAGATCAACAATCATCAGTATCAGACCCTAAAAAAGAGCAAGAGAGCCAGTGCCCGACCTGTCAATAATTAAGCCCGTGAGTATATAAGACGCTTCTGTTTTGTCAAGAAAATTAATCTTTTCTGAGATTCGAAGGCTGGGTGTAAGGGAACTTTGGCCTCAGAAGGCATCCCTTGCACCGGGAAGGAGGGAAAAGCCGTAACGCTCTTATTCGATAATCTTTATGCAGGGAAAATGCCTGTACTTCTCATCACAGTCAAGGCCATAGCCCACCACGAATTTATCGGGGATCTCAAATCCCACATAATCCGCTTTCATATCAACTTCCCTTCTGGAGGGCTTATCAAGAAGGCACGCAACCCTGATACTACCAGCATCCTGCTTCATCAATTCTTCCTTGAGTCTCTTTATTGTCCTGCCGGTGTCGATAATATCCTCTATGAGCAGGACCTCTTTTCCACCCACATCCACATTCATAGAGAATTTCACCTCACCACTTGACTCCGTACCGACGTAGCTCTTGGCTATGGTGTAATCCACGGTCACATCCACATCATTCTTGCTGAGGGCCCGCAACAGGTCAGCACAAAAGATAAAGGCGCCTTTGAGGACAAAGATGGCATGGAGGTGTCCCGAATGGCACTCCCCGGCGATTGTTTCAGCCAGTTCGGATACCTTTTCTCTGATCTGCTCTTCCGTTATCAGTGTCTTCATGACCGCGTCAGGTGAGGCAATCTATTCCGTTAAACCATCAACTTCTACCAGTTCATTAATCTATGCGGATCTTCGTCAGAAAATTGCATCAAAACGACAATTACTTATACAGGTCATGCACTTGATGCATTTGCCTTTGTCAATGAATGCCGGCTCTTTTTTCTTCCACTCGATGGCCTGAACCGGACATTTCCTGAAACAAATGCCGCATTTCTTGCATTGATCAATATCCACCTCAAACTCTAGCAAGGCTGGACATCGCTTGGCAGGGCATCTCTTGTCGTAGATGTGGGTCTCATATTCCTCTCTGAAATACTGGAGCGTTGACAATATCGGGTTTGGGCCTGTTTGCCCAAGGCCGCACAGGGCCGAATCCTTGATCATTACGCTCAACTCCTCAAGCAGTTCAATATCACTCGGCTCACCCTCTCCGTGGGTAATTTTCTCCAGAATTTCCAGCATCCGCCTGGTGCCCTCTCGGCAGGGCGTACACTTCCCGCACGACTCATCCTGAATGAAATCCATAAAAAAGCGGGCCATGTCCACCATGCAGGTGTGATCGTCCATGACGATCATGCCCCCTGACCCCATTATTGCACCGACCTCGGCGATAGATTCAAAATCCACCGGCGTATCGATAAACTCGGCGGGTACACAGCCGCCGGAGGGGCCACCCAACTGAACGGCCTTGAATTCGCGCTTCTTGCCGATGATCCCCCCGCCCACGTCATAGATGATGCGACTCAAGGGTGTCCCCATAGGCACCTCAACAAGACCGATGTTCCTGATATCTCCTGTCAGAGCGAACACCTTGGTTCCTTTGCTGGTTTCCGTACCGATGTCAGCGTACCAGGCGCCCCCCTTGAGTATAATCTGCGCCACATTTGCATAGGTTTCCACATTGTTGAGGACGGTAGGCTTTTTAAAAAGCCCCTGATGAGCGGGAAATGGCGGCCTGGGTCGTGGCATTCCGCGATGTCCCTCTATGGAACGTATCAGCGCAGTCTCTTCTCCACAGACAAAGGCCCCTGCGCCCTGATAGATCTCCAGATCAAAATCATAACCGCTCCCCAGGATGTCTTCCCCGAGAAGTCCGTATTCCCTTGCCCGAGAGATGGCAATACCGAGTCTTTTCACGGCTAACGGGTACTCGGCTCTGCAGTATACATACCCGTAATGAGCCCCGATGGCCTTGGCTGCGACGATCATTCCCTCGACGACCGCATGGGGATCGGCCTCCAGGACGCTCCTGTCCATAAAGGCCCCGGGGTCTCCCTCGTCAGCGTTGCACAGCACATATTTCACATCCCCGGGCGACTTGGACGCAAATTCCCACTTGAGTCCGGTGGGAAAACCGGCACCGCCTCGCCCCCTAAGCCCTGAAATTTTGAGTTCAGTGACGATCGCTTCAGAGGTCATTTCCAACAGGGCCTTGGCTGCGCCCAGGTAACCGTCAACCGCTATGTAGTCATCGATGACCTCAGGGTCGACAATCCCTTTGTTTCTCAGCACCACCAGTTCCTGCTCGGCAAAGAAGGGGATATCCCCAAGACGGGGAATAGGCTTTTTGGTAGCGGGATCCACAAACATCAAACGCTCTATGAAACGCCCGTTAAACAGATGCTCCTCGACAATTTCAGAGGCATCATCCACTTTGAGTTTCTCATAAAAGATTCCGTCCGGTTGAACTACCATCACCGGTCCCTGAGCGCAAAAGCCGTTGCAACCCGTTTCTATGACGCTGCACTTGTCAAGGAGCCCCTTTTTGGCTATCTCCTCTCTCAACGCCTCGATCACCTTTATGCTCCCGGTGGCGTGACATCCCGTGCCGCCACAGATCAACAGGTGTTTCTTATCACGCTCGTCCGGCGAGAGGTCATCCAGGGCCTCTGCCCTTCTCAGGGCCATGGCAACGCGTCCCTTCTTTCTAATTGCTTCAAGATCCTGCACATTGAGTTTTGGCATTAATATACCTCCGCATATGCTGCCTGAGCCCTATTACAACCCACTATTCGTAACGGCTCAATATTTTCAAAACCTGATCCGGGCTTACCCCGCCGTGTGTGTCCGAGTCGATGATGATTACGGGCGCCAGACCGCAGGCACCCAGGCAACGCACGGCCTCAAGAGAAAATCGCCCGTCTTCAGTGGTGTCTCCCACCTCCAGGCTAAATTGTGACTGGATACGATTCAGCACTTCGGCGATACCTCGCACATAACATGCGGTGCCCATGCACACCTTGATGATATGCCTCCCTTTGGGCACCATGGAAAAGAAAGAATAAAAGGTTACGACACCATATACGGTGCTCCCTGGGATATTGAGTCCCTTTCCGATA
>JABMQV010000083.1 GCA_013203065.1 Desulfobacteraceae bacterium
GATTTATGGCATCGTTATATACACAGAAGTAGATTACACTTTATTTTCATCGCACCCAGGTTTCAGATTTCAGTCCCGCGGAACGTGGGATTGCCTTTCTTGTTCCTGACACCTGACAGCAAGTTTTCACCAGCCAGGATGTATCTTTTGGTGCCCTCAACCTTAAAGGTGTAAACCCAAAAATGAAAGATGCCATTTTTTTGTTGACAAGCCGCATTGAATTTAGTTTACTGTCAAATATGTTTTTAAATCTTGAATAATGTTCGGTTGTGTTCAAGTCTCAGGGAGGTTAAAATCTTGACCTCACGTACCGAAACTAATTGGGGGATAAATGACGAAGAGCACCTGCTTGGCATCCGTAAGCAAATGAAACTCTTTTTGTGCTAACAGGCCTTCTGGCATTTCTTTAATGTTATGTTAAAACGGAATCTTGAGACAGTAGCTCCAGTGCACAAGCGAGCGGATTATAAGATGCAAATAGAGGCCTCTAAAGCTGTTGCGGGGGGGGGCGAAATGTCGGGAAGAAATGCAACAGACGAGACGGGCGAAACCGATCACCTACAAGTGGACCTTGTGGTCGTTAACCAAAAGGCAGTCTTCAAAACGCATGATTCAAAACATCCGGGCTCCAGGCTGTCCTACAAGGTGAAACATTCCATCCGCGGCCGGCTCCGCATCACGCTTCCAGTACTGGCTTTCAAGAAAGATCTCGTAGAATCCCTGAAACACCAGTTATCTTCTCTCCATGGGGTTACCGGCGTTGAGAGCAATTTTCGCTGCGGCAGCGTTACGATCAACTATGAATTTGCAACGACAAGAAAAGGAGAGATCCTAAAAACGGTCGAGGGTCTAACCGTAAAGGATCTGGTCGCAAAAAAGGCGGATCTTCCGGCAGTGAGACGTGAGGACCGCGAAATATCCTTGTTTTATTTGAAAGGGGCCACGGCTGCCATGGCGTTAAGCCTCTTCCTGGGGGGTGTGCCGGCCGTTGCCCTCCCGGTCGTCTATCCGTTTCTGCTTTGGATCTGTTTGCCGATATACAAAAGGGCCTTACGCTGTTTGTGGCAGGAGCGGCGCTTGAATGTGGATTTTCTCGATGCCTGCGCCCTCACGGTGGGCATGCTCACCGGGGATGTCATCAATGCCTCCATAATGACCTGGCTTATCCACCTGGGGGACTACATCCGAGACCTGACCGCCGCCAGTTCGCGCCGCACGATCCGTAAGCTCCTGGATTTCCAGAACAATTATGCCTGGGTTGTCCGGGGTAGCGTGGAGATTCAGGTTAAGGTCAACGAGATTGAAGAGGGCGATGTGGTGTCGCTTAACGTGGGTGACTTGATCCCCGTGGATGGTGAGGTCATTGAAGGGGAATTGATTGTTGACCAGCAGATACTGACCGGAGAATCACTTCCCATCCACAAAGAGATGGGAGATACCGCGTTTGCAGCAACCGTTATCAAGGATGGAAAAGCTTACATCAAGGCCACCAGGATCGGGGACCGTACCAAGGTTGCCCAGGTGGTTCGCCTCGTTGAAGAAGCCCCCCTGTATGAAACCAAGATTCAAAACCATGCCGAAAAATTTGCTGACCGTCTGGTGGCTCCCTCATTGGTAACGAGCTGTCTGCTTTTTGCCGCGACCATGAACCCGGCCCAGCTGGCCGCATTGCTGACGGTGGATTTTGGCACCGGGGTCCGCGTTTCAGCTCCCACGGCGGTTTTGTCGTCCATGATCACATCCATTTCTCATGGAATCCTGATCAAAGGGGGAAGTTATCTGGAAAAACTGTGCCAGGTGGATACCATTGTATTCGACAAGACGGGTACATTGACCACCGGCGTCATCCGGGTTGAGGATTTAATAAGCTATAACGGGTATAAAGATCTGGAACTCTTGTCTTACGCGGCCACCGCCGAGATGCAGATGACCCATCCGATTGCCGAGGCAGTGGTGCACCATGCCATGGACTTGGACATTGCCCTTAGAGATAGAAATGATGTCAAATATGTTGTGGGGCGCGGCGTACGGGCGCAGATCGAAGGTAAACAAACCCTGGTGGGAAGCATGAGACTGCTGAGGGAAAACGCCATTGAGATCGGTCCGCAGGCGCGGGAAATGACGGACACACTTATCAAAGCAGGTAAAGCCTGCCTCTATGTTGCGATCGACAATGAATTCAGCGGGATGATTTCCTTTAGAGACCAGGTTCGCGGAGAATCCAAGGCAATGATCGACGAACTGCACCGGGTGGGCGTCAAACAGGTGGTCATGCTGACCGGAGATGTCAAGCAAGTGGCCCTGCCCGTGGCCGATGCCCTTGGCATTGACAAATGTATCGCCGAAATGCTACCAGAACAAAAGGCCGATGTGGTAAGGGAACTCAAGCGGGAAGGTCATATGGTCGCTTTTGTGGGTGACGGTATAAACGATTCCGTTGCCCTGTCTTACGCCGATATCGGGATTTCAGTAAAAGGCGGCGCCGACATTGCCAAGGAAACGGCCGGGGTCATTCTGTTAAACGAAAATTTGCTTAACATTCCGAAGGCATTTGAGATCAGCAAACAGACCATCCGCCTGATCAAGGAAAGCTACTGGATTGTGGGTGGATTTAATGTTATTGCATATGCATTAGCTGCAGTGGGAATTGTCTCCCCGGTGGTAACCACGTTGATCAGCAA